>JAEORI010000311.1 GCA_016840965.1 Candidatus Thorarchaeota archaeon
AATGATGAAAGAAAATCTGTCGAAGAGGCAGTGAATTATCTGCAGAACAGAGGTTACAGGACTCGAGAATCTGCAGAAGCATCAATAGATTTCATTTCTCCAACAAACAAAAACGGAAAAATCAACTTCTTCGCTCCATATATTTTCACTTACTTCATAGGACGAACAAACTTCGTATATCCAACATTTCTCAAGGCTTCACAGAAGGATTTACTCCCTGACTTCTTCAAGACCGTCTATATGAATCCTTATTCAGGTTCAAGTATAACATGGAACAAGGCATTCGAATGGATGTAGTTCAATAATTAGGGGTTCAGCTTGCCAAAGCCAAAAAAGAAGAAACCAGGCAATGGTCGAAAAAAGCAGTTTGAGCAAATATTCTGTGCTTCAGACTTAGTCTTAATTTTTCTTCTCTGGATTTTAAGCAGCTTCTTTCAAGCGACCGGTGTTGAGATAATTGTGTTCTATTTGATTGGTTCTTTAGCAGTAATTATCGTACTTCGAGCGATTGATCGACGTGCTACTCGGCAGGCTTTGCAATAGATCTCTTAGTTTCTAAACCCGGAGAACTCCATCCTCCATTATTACTAGTCTATTTCCATCTGAAAAAAATACTGTCACCGTAGGTCTATCAACTAGGAAATCTTGATGAGTTGCAGAATTATTCATGGATATGCCTGGATAGTCCATGTTGTTACCAAAAGCTACATGAATAGTATTTCCCACTTTCTCACTCTCTAGAAACTCTTCCACAATTCTTGCTTTAGAGTTTAGACCGATTGCAAACTCACCTACGCATTTTGCCATCTCATCTATTGCTTGAGTTTCTGTCACAACTCTGAGTGCTTCCATATCTTCACACACAACTTCGGTGACTTTTCCAGCGCTAGTTTCGATTTTGATTGGCTTACTAAGTGGACCGTATCCTCCTACAGCAAGATCGCAGACCAGAGTGCCTTGCATTGAGTTCTCAACTGGTCCAACGATTACTTCTCCTGTTGGGAGGTTCATCCATTTCATGTCTTTCCAATTGAGATAGGTGTCACTAAACCAAGTGCGGCCTTTTACGCTTATTTCAAAATCTGATCCAGATGGAGAAGTCACATGGACAGATTCCACATCTTGCAGGACAGATAGTAATGATTTTGCTTTACGTTGCATCTCTGCATTTTCCTCACTAGTTAAGGACAATGCTCCCTCCGTCAGCATATCCATCTCAATTCCTGGGCAGTGACCAAGTCTAGAACGACCTTTCCTAGTTTCTAAGTTTATGATTTTGATTCGAAATGGAGTTTCTTCAGATGTTCCTCTCAGAATGTTGATGTAGATATCAGGGGGATTGTGCGAATTTATCATCTCAATAAGATGTTGAGGAATCTCATTTCGGTACTCGTTTGGTTTTGTTTCTAAAACAACCATACGTGTCCAAAGTCCTAGGCTCAGAGCTCCCTCTGCGAATGCATGTGCTACATCTTTACGTACATCATCAGTGACAATAAGAATCGATTCACCTGGTCTTGCCTCAAGCACAGATTCCAAGGCATTTGCTGACGCGATTATTGGATCCATCAATTACACCTACTGCTTTCCGTTTACAGGTTGCTTTAGACTCTTCTGAATTATACATTGTTAAAAACAAGGAATGTGTGATGGTTTTTCTACCATCACACAGATAATCAAACTATTACTCACTTTGTCGTGCTCGGGTGTATGCACGGTCAAGCTCTTGGTTCAGTGATGCAGGAATAGCTGTCTTGCCAGTTATCTCACCCTCTTTGCGTCTGATGAAGACATAGAGCAGTGTGACATAGACGATGTCAAATGTACTCAAGACAAGAGCGCTGGGTATCGATGCAAAGATCACGAACACTACAGTTATGATAAATGTAACGAATATGTCTCCATTGGAATAGATCCATCCGAACAATGCCCCAAAGGCTGCAAAACCAAAGAAGATCATAACTCTTAGAACACCACAGCCCCACCTTACAGCTGTTTCTTTGATGAGCACATCGACGAAGTTCTTGCGGACCAAACCTGCACTCCGCTTGATGGCTTTGGTTGCACTCAACTCTTCTGCAACCATAGCTGGAATTGTAAAGTAATTAACTAGCGCCCATACCCATCCAATGATGCCCTCAGCTGCATATCCAACTCCTCTCCCAATAGCACTCTGGGATTTGCTGGCAGCACCTCTGATGGCAAGTCTGACTAATGCAATGATGACGCTCATGATACTTAGCACTACGAGAGCACCAAGGACTCCGAGTGACGATTTCACGCCATCTCCAAGGGTTGGGTCTCGACCCCGCATGTAGATGTATGTTATTGCAGATGTAGTTGAATAGGCGAAATTGTAGAAGAAGATTGTAACAAAGAGATACACAACAATGCCTATAATATATGGCCAGTCTGTTTCAAGTACAAACTCATACCCTGGAGAAAGAACTTGGGGCATGAAGTAGACCAATATACCTGCAAATAATATTGCTGAAACAAGAGTAAAGATCATTGTTAGTAGTGGCGGAACAAAGGTGCCTTTCTCATCTAGGGTCACTTGTCCAGTCAGTTTAATTATCTCTCCAGCTCTTCTGATTCTATCTTTAAATACTGTGAATAGAAGTAGCGTGAGAAATAGTGTGAGCAAACCTGGTATCATAGCTGGCCACCAGATTCCAATTTGTGATAATGGCCAGACACCAGTCACCAGCAGGAATATGACTAATCCCCATGTCAAGATGTTCATGAAAAGCGCACCAATAGTGATTAAGGTTCCACCAAATCGTCTTGCCGCAAGCGATGCGAGAAGACCAAGCCCTAAGCTCAGCCCTATTATTCCCAAGAGTGCTGCACCTATCAACCACATATTGCCAGCTAAAAATGGTAAGAAACTAGTGATGATTCCAGTGATGTCATATATCATCCAAAGGTTCCAGATTGCATAGACTCCTAATGTTATGAAACCTCCAAAGACAATAAGGAGCCCAGCGATTGCTCCTTTATGGCTTGGAAACTTCTTTTTTTCATGATATTCATAAATGTCAGTAACGGTCAATGTCGACTCTCCTCCACAGAATTAACATTGTATAGATTATGAACAATAAAATGAAATTAAACCTATGCCAAAGACCAAAACACAAGTTAATTATAATGAACATGCACTGAGAATCTCTATGGCCGACGTTCTATATTGTGCACCAGGACATATCTTTTGTAGCGCTAACAAAGTAATGTTAGCTGTCGATGGTAGTCAAGGTTCAGCTCGAGCGGCTACTGTCGCCTTCGAAGTAGCTGAAATGACAAAGTCAAAACTCTTCATCATTCATGTTGTACCTACATCAGTTGTACAACAATTCTCACTTATGTCCAACTCAGCATTCGATGATGCTATTAGAAAATATGAAGCAAAAGGACAAAAAATGCTTGATGGTACTAAAGTTGCAGCTGAAGAATACGACATTGAAGTTGAGCTGATCCTTGATAAAGGATCCCCCAGTGAGAGAATCATTGCTCAGGCCAACAATCTAGGTGTCGACCTAATAGTGATTGGTTCTGAGGGCTTGGACGGTGTATCAAGATCCGGTATAGGCAGTATTACCGAACGAGTTGTGAATGGTGCCCTAGGTCCTGTTCTTGTCGTGAAATAGTCTAATCCTTAATGGACGAATATATATCATAAAGCCAATGATAAAATCAGAAACCTAAAGGCATCATAGGTATCTCATTATCCTCCTCGAGTTCTCTAACCATTCTGAATATTCCCCTAATGCTAAGGATTTCCCATGCTGGTTTTGCGAATGCCCTGGTAATTTGCCTAGCTTTTTCTTCTGGAATACCATTCTGCCTAAGTGTTTTATAAAACACTTTAGCGCCTTTTTTGACTTCAGCTTTGCCTTTTCGAAGTGACCACCACGTTTTGAACAGAAGTTTTGACCCACCGCCAATAGCTGTTCCAGTTAGGGACGCAATGGATCGCACTGTTCCCATTACTACTCAGACTCCTCGTCATCCTCGTCATCGTAATTGTCAAAATCACGTAGTTTCTTTCTCTTGCCTTTGATTTCAACCGTCGCCTCATCACCCACCATACTCATGAGTTTGGTGAAGTCAAGAGCTCCAACAAACTTTTTTGTCATGTCAAGGGCTACATCCTCTGGAATTCCTTCAGCTAATAAATTGCTATAGAACTTACCAATGCCTGCTGCCATGTTACCAGCGGCTTCGGGACTATAGACGCTATCAATTAGACCGGATATCAATTTAGGAATAGCATCATTGAGAGCCTGAAAGAGTTCAGGTAGAGCTTCTGCAACTTCTTTGAGCTCCTCAGCATCACTCTTATGATATCTTCTCTCATCTCTTGGTCTTGTTTTTTGCTTTGATTCTTTATCGAAATCGTCACTCAATTTATTATTCACCAAGTATGTTATTGACTGGTCACCGACTATATATAAAGTGGAAAAAAGTGACCACTTCTTATCAGTCCAATCTGTCCCTTACAAGCGCGAAATATCTTGCTCGTTCGTCTTCATCCTCAATTACTTGAAGAATTCCACGTTTCACAAGGCCATTGACTCGTTCTCTTACAATCCTTCTGGAGGCAGTCCCTCTCTCTGCTCTCACTGATGTTGTAATCTGGCTGATATTAAGAGGTCGAGAGTTATCCAGAATCTGGATGATTCTCCAACTAATATCGTCTCTCTTCAAATCTCCGTATCTTGACTCTAGGCGTTCAGCTTTTGTAAATTTACTCATCAATCGTACCATTCCGTCATAGAATTCAAACCCTTCCCGAATGATTTTAGCTGAACTGCGCACTTCCTCGATACCTGGTCCTACTCTTTCAATCAGTTCTTCCAGTCTCGCTAGTCTTTTGGAGATTTCATCTAGCCTACCTTGAACTTCTTCGAGGGTCAAGTCCGGTTTGTTGCTTTTTTTCTCAATGGACTTGGTATCTCTGGGTGATGTCAATGAACTGTCGCCAGTGTGATATCAATATCAGAAAGTGATAAGTTTGACGAAGACCGCGCAATACTAGATTTCCTAAATAAGTATGCAACAGATTTAGGAGTGGTTAATTTGACCGGAGAAGAAAGTGACGACTATGTAGAAAATGTACTTCCTCTACGTGATCTGTTTCACTTTACTCACTTCTCTAAATTCTACCAGATGTATGTTCCTGCATCTATTCTTGTAGGTGTGGCATGTGGCTTATTTATGGTCCTATTCCAAGTTCTAATTGACGCAGCAATATTTGCCTTCTCAATTCTACCACTATTTGTAGCTCCACTTATTGGTGGGGCATTTTCTGGTGTGCTAATATATTTTGGCAGAAGAGAAATTCAAGGGAGTGGGATTTCAAAAGCAATTGAGCTAACACACAAACCTGGATTACTTAGAAGAGGCACAACCATAACAAAACTAGTAGCAACATCGGTTTCAATTGGCTCTGGTAATCCTGTAGGTCGTGAAGGTCCTGCAGTACTAATTGGTGCAGGAGTTGGAAATGCAATTGGTCGAAAACTTGGATATCGTGAAGATGCTCATCTCAGAGTTTTTCTAATGATGGGATCAGCTGCGGCAACTGCTGGTATATACATGGCACCACTTGGAGGGGCTCTGTTTGCTACTGAAGCCCCGTATAAACGAGATGCACTACTTGGATATTTTGTACCCACTGTAATTGCAGCACTAAGTTCTTTTGTTGTTTTCATCGGACTCTATCCATTTCTTACTGGTAACGGAGCAGGACCACTGTTTACTTTTAGTGCCGCATTTAGTTTTTCGCTCATGACAGTGCCTTTACTGGTACTCTTTGGTGTTTTTGCAGGTGTAATCTCAATTCTATTCGCTGTTAGTTTAATGGCGATTCGTAACTTTTTCACATTGAAGTTCCCTGACTGGATTGATCCAATTCTCGGTTCCCTTCTCGCATGCGGAGTCATTTTCATTACGTCCCTCTTTGTCAATCCCTCCCTAACTATTGCTGGAATGGGATATGAAGTAATCAACACACTGGCTTCACACCCAGAACCATTCATGGTTATTGTGATTCTACTGTTTGGCAAACTCTTTGCTTCAACCTTTGTTGTTGCAGGTAGGGTCTCTGGAGGTGTTCTGGCATCATCCCTATTTGTTGGTGCTATGCTGGGGTCTTTGTTTGGTGAAATCTTCTTCCCTGCAAATATACCTGCATTCATGGTGTTGGGGATGGGGGCTGTCCTTGCTGCAACAACTAATACTCCTGTAGCAACAACAATCATGATGCTTGAAATGAGTCTCTCTTTTGATCTTGTCATTCCACTAGTCATTTGCATATGTGTTTCGTATCTGGTGAGTGGTGGAACATCATTATACGAAGGCCAGAAGATTAGCAGAGATGATGAAGAACCCGGTTTCTATGCGAATATCCTTCCTACTAGTGAATCCAGTTATGAAAAAGAGAGCGATGAACCAATATCCGATTCAGATGAAATCAATCCTCTCTAGATGTTCTCTGTGTTTACGAAGATTAATAGGCAAAAATTGGCATATGGCATCCAGCTAGGGAGATTGGTATTCAAGACTCGTTCCAATCGATAATGAAACTCTGAGGAGGTTAGGTCTTTGGAGAAGAAAGTAAAAAGCACGCTTCTGATTCTATGTCTTGTCTTGTCATGTGTTCCTGTTCTATTCTTTTCACCGCTCAATGAGGAGATTAAGGCAACTCAGATTGAGCCGATTAAAATTGATCTTGATGCACTAGCTTCAATCTATGGGGAGCAGATACCAGTTGTAGTTAGTTTCAGTCAGGTTCTTTCGACAAGTTTTCTTAATATCATTTCATCCTTGAATCTGAAATTCAGTTTGGAACACGCGAGTGAAAGTCATATTGGCCCATACTACCTAATGACTGGTTCGTCTAAAAATCTTCAAGCATTGATAGATATGGGTGTTGTCACTGAGATAGCTGCTCAGACGCATGCGCAGTTCTTGGAGTCACCTCGAGACCTATCCATTCCAGAGATAAATGCAGACAATGGCTGGGCAATGTTGGATGATCTCAGTAGAAATATCACTGGTCAAGGTATTCTCGTCGCTGATCTTGATTCTGGAGTTGATTGGAAACATCCCGACCTATGGTTCGCAAACGGTGGTCAATATTCATGGTTTGACTCAAATGAAAATGGTCAGTTGGACAATGGAACTGACGGCATCGATGTAAATCCTGATGGCATTATCATGGCTGATGAAGCTCTCTACTTTATTGACTTGGACAATAATGGGATTTTCAATGTGCGAAGAGAATGGGTATGGATGGACAATGTAACGCAGAATGCATATCCTGACACTGGTGAACCCTTCTTTGTTGTGAGCGACACTTCTGGTAATGGACTCCTTAACACTGGCGAATCCTTAGTGATGCTAAAAACGCCCAAGACCAAGTACATCTTCGAAAAAGATGGTAGTTCCACTCCTAGCATTCAGATGTGGGAACGTGGCATTAATCTTACATCTAGTACTCATACTGATGATAGTCCATATGGCGGTGGTCACGGTACAGCAGTAGCTGGTATACTTCTTGGTGGACAGCTTGGTTATCGCGACTATGTTGGAGTCGCGCCTGATGCTGAGTTGCTGATGATTCGTGTCATAGGTAACCAAAATACCTGGTTGACAATAGAAGAAGGCCTTACAATAGCGAATAACACTGGTGCCGATGTCATTCTTACTGAGGTCGGT
>JAEORI010000312.1 GCA_016840965.1 Candidatus Thorarchaeota archaeon
CGACTCATCGGTTACAGTGGAAAATCAAGAAGTCTGTACAGGGGCGTGATCTCGCACCTAAAAGAGAATGAGATGATACAGATAGATCAGCTCACTCCGAAGCTCTATGCAATTCGGATAAACAATGAGCATCCACTTCTATCTGTTCTAGTTAGTCTCTGCAGGGTATACGGGAAATCCGCAACTAGAATGTATTCAAAAGCTTTGGAGGAAGAGTGAATGGAGAACAAACTCCTACTTGAGGCAAAAGCTCTCTACAAAGACAGGATTAGGATTGTACTCTCAGCGCTAATCATTGTCTTTTCAATCACATTCTTCCTTTACTACACTTCTGGAATTGCAGGGTTGGGTCCTTTTGAATCTCCAGAACCTGGTATTACTGCTGGTCTTCAAGTTATTGCATCCTTCAATAATGTGGGTCTTATTATTGCAGTTGGTTTACTTGTTGTTGTATTCAAATTCTGGTCTTGGGCATTCCTTCCTGGACCTGCTTCACTTTACACTCTGTCAATACTGAGAGGAATTCTTGGTTCAAAAGCTGTCGTAAAACAGACGATTGGGAAACGGTTCAAAGTCACGCTGGAGAACGGAACATCATTCAATGTCAGCTGCCAGATCAAGGAGAAGGGTACTGATGAATGGTTCTCCTATAGACTTGTTTCCTCTGAGATAAAAAATATTGAATTAAGGGAGATAGCTCTTCGTCATGGTTTCGCAGCAAAGGACAACAAGTTTGTCGCCAGTGTAAGTTACGATGAACTCCACCACCGTACCCTTCTTCTTGCGAAAGCATTGATGATTGCTACAAATGATATTTGATTTGCACTTTATTAATACAGCCAACAAACTCACTTTAGCATCTTACATGACCTCATTTTGAGTCTATAATGGTAATGAGAATTAAACGCACAGTGGATATTGCTATGAGTAATTACACTGAGATTACAGGATTCAGTGTTTTTTCATACGAAGGCAAGGTTGCCTATGCCAGTGATAACATGGACATAGCTAATGAGACTAGCCTAATTATTCAAGCTTGGAATGGTCATTTACTAAATTTCACTCTCAAGAATGTTTCATTCATTACAGCACTAGCAACCGAGCAAGGATTTGTTGCTATTAACCCAGACGGGGCTATTAGTCTAATTTGTGGGACTAACAAAGGTGTTTGGTTCGTCGCTGTCTTTGCTCCAATGGATGTAGATAAGGAAGGAATTCTTAAGGAATGTATTCAAGCAGCCAAGAATTTAGAGGTATCAGTTTCAATTTTTGATGTCTGATCATTCTCTGTCCAAAATAGGCTTTTGCTCTGCAATGATTCTGCCAATGAATGCCATTATTGCCCCTATCCATCCGAGAGACTGCTGAAGCTGCTCAAGCATTCCCATTACAAATGTACCAGTTGATGCCATCTGAACTAGAGTCATCAGTAACCCAACAACGCCAACAGTTATTCCCGCAAGAATAATTATTCTGCCAAAGCGGACTTTCACAGTCGTTAAGACTATACCTCCAAGAATTACTACCATTCCTCCCAAGGCAGCCCAGAGAGCAAGTCCTCTCATGAAATTCTCAAAAGTAGTGAAGAATTGTAGACCGAAGAAATATTGTAGTATCTCCGAAAGCTCGCCAATAACTCCGATTGCTCCACTGGCTCCTGAGAGAATCATTAGGATTCCTCCTCCCACACAGAGAAGGAATGAGTTCTTATTATGGATCGGCATCTTGAATGCATCCCGTTTTTCAACTGTTTTAAAGATAACTTCTTTGTATTAACGCGACAAAATCAGTATAGTTCGAATTGTTCCGAATTGATAGGACTAGCTAAGAGGGTGGAAGACCATATCCATCCTCCAAGAGTTCAATAAATCTCGAAATAAACCGAGTGGCGGGAGCGCCATCAACAACATCATGATCAAGTGTGACAGTCAACGCCAAGAATTCTCTGTTCACTAACTTTTCATCTACAAATCTAGGTTTCTCGGAAATGCCACCAACAGCTATACTGAGTGAATGTAAACCCATAGGAATTGCCCATCCTCCAGACTTAGCGAACCTACCAACTGAAGTTACTGAAACTGTTCCCATACGTTCTTTGATGAACCAGGGGTCCTTGCGTACTTTACGCCAGAAGAGTAGATTTCTCAAGAATTTTGGAGCTGAGAGCAGGATTTTGATACTACGGTTCTCCTTAGCTTCAGTATAGTCGGCTGCCTTTGTTTGCTGTGCGTCACGAATCTCTTGACTGATTTCCTTTACAGTCTTGGTGTTTGCAGATTTTAGTATGTAATTGATAGGATATGGACGACCTTCTATTGTAGTTTCGATGAGTATGTTGATATTCACGTCATCGAATATGATGAAATGTTTTCCAATCATAAGCGCATGTACCTGTTTGTGTTCATCAACAGCCGTCCCCACACAGGCTGCAATCCATCCCGTGAATGATATTGATTCGCCTGCTTTTTGTTTGTATTCATGCAGTTTCCTTCGTGCTTCTGTAACATCTGCCTCAAATAGTCCAACCATTCTATGTTTCTTTACAGCAAAATCAGACATCTCGATAATGAGCTTACGGGATTTTGGAATAGGTTCTCTTCTATATCCTTCCTCAATCATCTACTGTTTCACCTATCAATTCATGAATAACTAAAATGAGTGTGATAATCTGCCGCCTTAATCTAATTCACCTTAGCTACCAATTCCTTTGTCCAGTTTCGAATTTCATCCCAATTACGAGTATCGTATACTCCAGGTTCAAGTTCTTCAATTCCAATTTCTTCAAGTTTGATCTTAAACGGAACCAAAGTCTTCCTAAATAGGAAACCCATCTTGTTCCAGTCCCACACACCTCCAAACCGACCATAAGCAATAGGATTAATTGAGTGCCTCACTGCTTTCTCAACAAGACTCTTCTGCCATTCTTTTTCCATTTCTTCAACTAGATTATCATATTCCAATATAACTTGTGAACCAGATGATATGAAAATCGCAGTCTTCTTCTCTCGTAGTTCTTCTTGGAAATTATCCAGAAACTTTTCAGATTCTTTGCACCATCTTCCCATTTGCATACCAGATCCAACGATAACAAGATTGTACTCTGAGATGTCTTTTATTTTCTCATTCTTGAGATTTACAACACGGACATCAAATCCTTCTTCTGTAAGAACTTTGGCAATCTCGTTAGATGTGCTTTCAGTGGCTCCATATCTTGTGCTAAAAGCGATTAGTGTCTTCATAATTACTTATTCCGATGGGAGAGGTTTAAATCGTTATCTTTTCAAACCATCTATAAAGCAGTCCTGACAATAAGAAATCCATGCAAATCAACTATGAGGAAATGGGCGACCCAACGAAGAAGACAATCATTTTTGTTCACGGTGCAGGAGGGTCTGCTGCAACATGGTTTATGCAACTTAGAGGTCTCTCTGATGAGTATCACATTGTAGCTCTAGAA
>JAEORI010000313.1 GCA_016840965.1 Candidatus Thorarchaeota archaeon
GATATAACCTTTGAAGATGAAGATGATGAAGACTTTGATGAGTATTTTGACGAGTACTAATCATCACTTCCCTTTGTTGGTACAACTTTGTCATCCTTAATGTTTGGAAATTTCAAAGCAATGATTCGTGCTGACTTATTGGTCTTAGTTTGAAAGGAATGTAATTCGCCTGGTTCCACAATGACCACATCTCCTTCATTTAAATCGTAACAAGTATCACCAATGTACAGCTGCATTTCAGTCACGGCTATGAAGACCTCCTCCAACAAACTATGAGAGTGAGGTGAACTTCTAGCCATACTCTCAATATCAACTATAATCACTCCACAACTATTCAAAAGTTGCATAAAAGTGAGATCAGCCACGTACCTTGCATCGTAACCAGCACGAGTCATTTTTTCTGAATCTGTTGCTCTATAAATCCGAACCATTATTCTCAGGATATCATTCGATTAACTGCAACAAATATCTTGCTTCTATTATATAATAAGAAAATACTGCAATCCATAGGTATTATATCGCAATTATCTAATTGTTCATTGAGAATGACTACTCCAAATGTTACTGAAGGAAGGATGATTTTCAAGGTCCTCGTGATTGGTAATGACCTGCCACTACAGACAGGTTTCCTTAGTAGAGCATCTGGAGACCGCGTATCCTGTCAGTTGTATAATACTATTGGTTTAAGTTTGGGAGTAGTGAAATTTGATTATCCAGAAAATTTGAGTGTTGTTCTTCAACTTTGGTCAATACCTTACTCTGATAGATTGGGAGGATTATCTCGCAGTTTTACTAAAGGTCATCGTGCAATCATATTAATTCTGAGACCGAATGAAATTGATGATGTCCCTGAGATGTTCAATCGCCTTTCGTTGAATCAAGAGACTCCTCTGATGGTGGTATTCATTGGATCGGTGAGGGAAGCAGAAGCAGCAGCATATCAATTAGATGCGTTCATTGAAAATCAGCTACCCGTTCATGCTGTTCAGAACATTAACGAGGTGATGAAGTTAGTGGCAGATGGTTTGTTAGCCATAGGCTCCATCCAAAGCCCGCTGCCAATGATTGTTGCTCTTGATGAAGATGTTTGTCCAACATATGAACCTGTAACTCCAGAATCATCAGCACCACCGAATTCAACAGAAGAAATCTATGAAATTAGCTCGATAGCAAATGAGCTGGGACTCCGAATTGTCAATGAATCTTGTGCCATTGAGCTAGATGAGGGAGTAGCATGGGTCTGCATGAAGACAAGCACAATTAGAATGGAACCAGGAATTTGCTGGTATTGTTCACATCAGTGTAAGAGATGGTCCAACATCTGCATTGTTGGAACCGATATGGGCTGGTCGTCGACTAATTTGAGAACACGAGCTTTACTTACGATAGCTAAAATTTATGCCCTTTCAGCAAAGATGCTGCCATCTCACGTAAAGAAGCAGATTCAAAGAACAGCAATATGCACGCGATTTAATCCAAATCCAACAATCCCAATCGAAGATATTCCGGATGAGATATTTCGTGGTTTCAAAGAAATTGATTCAGGAAAGTCTCTTCTTGAAGAAGCGAGTATACGAGTCAAAGATGGTAGACTTTCATATGATGTTTTCAGTATGCTAAAAAAGAAATTACACAACATTGATTCATCAGTTAGTCGTTGAAGAAGGTAGATGTTATATGCCAGCAAGAGTAATTTCTGTAATCGGAGGTTCAGATAGCACTCCAGATAATCTTGAACTAGCAGAACGTGTCGGAGCAGAAATTGCAAAAAGAGGGGCGGTATTAGCATGCGGTGGTTTAGGAGGAGTGATGGAAGCCGCTTGTAGAGGAGCAAAGAAGGAGGGAGGACAGACACTTGGCATCTTGCCAACTGATACTAAGGACCACGCTAACGAATTCGTTGATATTGCAGTCCCAACTGGCCTTGGTTACGCAAGGAATTTTCTTGTTGCGAAAACTGGAGACGCAATCATAGCGATTGATGGATCAGCAGGCACTTTAAGCGAGATGGCTATCGCATGGTTCTCAGACAAGCCTGTCATTGCTCTAGTTCCAACAGGCGGATGGGCTGCAAAACTTGCAGGGCAGAAAATAGATGAAAGACGGGAAGACTCAGTATATGCTGCGAGTACTCCAGAGGAAGCTGTTGAAATGGTATTCCAAGCAATGAATTGGGAGTAGGTTGTGAATCAATAGAGTGACAGTCATTCAGTCGATTTTGAAAGGCGACAATGCAACAACACCAGAAGACATTGAACAGCTTACAGGAATGATGATAGACCTCTATCGAAACGAACCAAATATCGTTGAAATTCCAAATCGTAATATTGTGTTCATTGGAGACCTCCATGGAGAGCTAGATTCAATCATAAGTGTACAAAATCTGTTTTCAAAATACAAGAATCATACCTTTGTCTTTCTTGGGGATTATGTAGACAGAGGTCCTGAACAGACTAAAACCTTCAATTTAGCAATGGCTCTAGCAATAAGTAATCCAAAACGTGTCCTTTTGCTTCGAGGAAATCACGAATCAGATGAAGTTGCTAGACGCTATGGTTTCTATACTGAAGTGACCCGGAAATTTTCAATCGAGGTTTATAGCAACTATTTGAAAGTGTTTCAAGTCCTCCCAATGGGTGCAATAATTCCAAATTCAATATTTGCATGCCATGGTGGAATACCTGAAACAGTTGAATCAATAAACGATCTTCAGAGATGCAACAGATTCCATCCTGATTTCGAGGACGATATACTACTGCAATTAGCATGGAATGATCCAAAAGAAGCGGATTTCAGATTTGCGGCTAATTCGCGTGGAGCTCGAGTGAAAGCATTTGGGAGAATAGCATTCAATGAATTTGCGAAAAACCTTAACTTTCAGATAATGTTTAGAGCACATGAGGTATTTCCTGAGGGTTTTAAAAGATTCTTTGATGGAAAGCTGTTCAGTGTTTTTAGTGCATCATATCATGGTGCTGCTATGCCAAAAGTCTTGAGACTAGGCGGTGATTCGAATATAGAGCCAATAGGTCTGTAGTGCATCTTCTACCATTGAGGCAACTTATTAAGAGGAACAATTGCCAACAACGTCAAATACGGGGACGGTTTTAGAAAGAGATGAAGTAACATGCCAAAGGTAGCTGTTATCAAAACTACTCCAAAGACAATCTTTGATGATATTGCTCGGGCAATGGACTTAGCAGATTATGACAAGTTCGTCTCCAAAGATGTTGCTACCACTATCAAGCTCAATCTATCTTGGAGCAAATTATACCCTGCATGTTCAACAAATCCGTATATTTTCGATGGTCTACTTAGAAAGCTAATTTCTGATGGTTTTGACAGCAGAAGGATACAGGCTGTTGAGAATGAAACTGTTGTCACAAACATCTATGCTGGTGTTAAGAACAATAATTGGTACCCCGTGATTAAAAAACATAGGATCAAATTTCTACCACTTATCAAGGCAACATACGTCAATGTCGACCTTCCTCAAGAAACATTGGTAATGGAAGATATCTTTAGAGAAACTATAGCCCCGAAGGAAATCTTTGGGACAAATATAATACATTTACCAACGATAAAGACACATGGTCACACACAAATGACTGGAGCACTCAAAGACTCCTTTGGTCTCTATCTTACTAAGAACAGACACCTAGCACACTTGAAAATTCATGAGATTCTTGTAGACCTTTTGCTTATGCAGCAAACAATTTCACACTCTGAGTTTGTCTTGACAGATGGAACGGTCATGGGTGATGGAGCTGGTCCTCGGACAATGATTCCAAAGATCGGTAATGTACTCATAGCAACATCGGACATGGTTGCTGCAGACACGGTTCAGACAAGACTCATGGGAATCGACCAACAGAGTGTGCACAAGCTACAGATTGCAAAGAATTTAGGGTTAGGAGAATCAGATCCTGAAAAGATAGATCTTGTCGGTGATTTTGAAGCTTGGAAAGATCTTCCTAACTTTAATATGAGCCCAGGAAAGAGTCCAGTCATTGCGTTTAATAGAGGATTCCTCAGATTTCCTGGAATGGAAACATTCTTGTTGAGGTCTGCATTGATGTGGGTTGCCACACA
>JAEORI010000314.1 GCA_016840965.1 Candidatus Thorarchaeota archaeon
GTTAAGTTTGTTAGGATTCCAATCGTGAAATGCCAAATGAAGTCAAGTCTCAGGCTAAGAATAGTTTCTTCCTCAATTCTTTGTTGACTGAAATCACGGGCAGATGAGATACCAAGAGAACCCAATGCTCCACTTTGAACCTGTTCACGTGTCTTTAGTAGCCGTATAACTTCTTCTGGTGGTGGAACCCGAATCTTATCCTTTAGAGCTTCAAGCACCTCTATCTCTATACCAACAAGTTTTGACCGATCTTTTGTGAACATATCAATGTTGATTTTATCAAGGTCTAGGGATCGAAGTCCCTTTGAACGGAGCATTCCTTTAACGGGACCATCAAGAGTTCGTTCTATTTTTTCAAGAGCCTTCAGCGATCGTTCCAACATCTCGAGTTCTTCTTTGCTGACCTCTGGCGCGGATGTGTCGGAAGTTGTTTCGTCTGTTAGGTTCTTTAGACCAGGTCCTATTACAGATGGATCATTGATACCTTTCCTACGAAGTTGCGCTCTAATGTCATCAACGCTCACATTCAGGAAACTTGAGATTGTTTCAAGTGTGCTATCGGGGTCATTTGTGAGAATATCAGCCGCTACGCTTGTCACAACTCGACCCATTTTTGATTCATAATCCTCGAGTGTTGTTGGAATATCAAATTCTTCTTCCAGTGCCTCTAGCATTGCCAAGCGTATCTCGTGGGCGTATTTTAAACCTTTGAGAGCCTCGCGTGGCTTACAAAATCTCTCAGAAATTGCTGATATAATTGAGTCCCAGCGTTTTATCGGAATAATCACATCATTAAGCCGACCTTTTGCATACTCCACATGTCCGAGTATTTTATCAAGGCCCATTCGAAGAATTGTTGTTTCAGGAACTTCTGAGGTATGCTCTCTTTGCAGTTCTTCTCTGAGAGATAGAGAGCTTTCTTTCAATCCAGATGCTTTAACATACAATTCACGACGCCACTGCTCTCCCCATTCTGTGACTTCGAGAATTAGGTCAATATCGTGATTGGCGGTATACTCAGAGGGAATTTGATTCAAGGCGTTCTTAATCAGAGATGATATTCGCTCCCTATGAGTTGGAGATGGACTGGACCCGCCAAGCTCATCCACGAAACGAATGGTCAACTCACTGGCAATCTTAGCAACAGCAATTTCTTGACGTTGCTTATCCGAGAACAGCTGTCGAACTTCAAGTTCAAGCTGACGACGCTCCTCATCACCTAATTCATCCTTCATTTCACTGCCAGCACCAGGCTCCTCAGACGGACTAAGAAGACGAACACCCTGATAGCTATGTAAATAGAACGCAGCAAAAAATGAGAAAACATCCTCCAACGGTTGAGTTTCTTTTAGTAACTCGTGAAACAATTTGCGATCTCTGGTACTTCGCATATGAGATGCTAATGCTTCTCTGAGAAGAATCTCCTTTCCAGCTTCACTCATTTGACGAGTCTTTAATACCCAAGAGCTTGCCATCATTGATCACCTCAGAAATGTATTCCCTACTTTAACAGTAAGCTCACCTGTGCCGTGTTCAAACGTCACAAGATACAGTAGTTCATCTTCTTGCGGGTCGCGTAGATACATACGAACAATCCTTGGGAGTAGTTTCCCAAGGCTACGCACTTTTGAGCCCATCAAATACTCAATGAATTCACCGCCTATATCAAGTCCAATCAGTGAGGCGGCTTCAACACCCTCTGCTTGAAGTCGAAGAACCTTCTTTGCAAAAGTGGCCTCCATATCTTTTTCACGTTCCTTCAAATTGTCAAGCTTACTTTTGAGTAGGTTTCGCAGCTCAACAAAATTCTTGAGTGAAGGATCAGGATTAGGTTTGGGAGGGAGGGGCATTTCGTTCTTTACAGGATATTGTGTTCTAATTTCGTGCAATTCAGCATCAATCGCAAGGGGCTTTACAGGCTCTACTGGAGGGGGCGTTGGAACTACACCAGGAGTGGCGGCTTCTGTAGTTTGGTTGGCTTCTGCAACTTGGGCAGCCCTGTAATGTGTGAGTTTCTCCATGTATTCTTTCAAGGCGGCTTCATATTCCCTTACTCTAGCTTCATATTGCTGGGTTTTTTGAGCAAGCATTTCCTCACGTTTTGAATTGTGCGCGCGAATAGCATCATTCTCTTGTTCAATAATCTGACATTCATTCTCCCATAATTGCACAAGGCTCATGTATTTCTGTTCTCGGAGGTCAGCTTCAAACTTGGCACGATCGACCATTGCACTTGGAGTGACAGTTTCTCCAACAATCTCGTGAATTGAATTCAGCAGCGTGAGGAGAGCTTGTGGGTCAGTCATTGAATCATCCAACGCAGTCTTGAAACTCTCAACCCACTCCAATGCTTCCTTTCTCCACTCTGCGGACCGCTCACCTGCACCCTCAACTGCAGCCTCTAGTTCTTTAACAAGATTGGTCTGTTCAGAAAGCATTTTGTCAATTATTCGACGAATTAGTGGCTTTGAGAGAAGTGTATCAGCTACATCAGGTATGATATCAGATACAAGATTTTGATACTCCTCAAGAAGTGCTATTAGAGCTTTTCCAAGTTCGGTCAACTCCTTTGACTCGGGAATTGAATATTTGAGAAATATCTCTTCCCTCGCAATCTCAGCTACATTCTCAAACCCAATCAAATTCCACACATCAATCGTCTTAAATGATTCAATCAGCTCACGAGTGACTACACCCATGAGTTGTTTGAAGTCGTCATATTGAGACCCCTCGAAAGCCACCTTTGAGAAGGCTGCATTAAGTTGTGATTGAATCTCAGCGTAAAACAATTCAAACAATGTGATGTCAGTGGATCCAATTTCATCCTGAAGAGTTTCTTTCTTGAAATCATGGAGAGCTTTGAAAAAGGCCTTCTTAGCAGCATTAGTCACTAAATACTGATTCAGCTCTTTAGAGAAATATTGTGCCACCTTCTTTGCATAGACAATAACATATCTCATGGTGCTCTTGAGTTCCCAAGCACGAATTTCACCAGACCCTGCAAACTCGCGAGTGACTGAATTCATAATTCGTTCAACAATCTCCATGGTAATGACATTCTTTATACCTGAGGAAACCTCGCTATGCTCAGACACTGCAGAAGATAATGCACTTCTATGATTCTCGAGAGAATATGATTTTCCCGAGCTAAGGTGGGCTTCTACTATATGCTCCAATGCATTAACCGATTCTCCAAGAATCATCACAAACTCATCGATTCGAGGTTTAATAGTATCAATGTCTGCTAGAGAAACCTCACTCTGACTGAGAAAATCTCTCAATGCATTTACCACGCCTTCTACAACCTCTGACTCTTCCACTGCGTATGCGTAGTAGTTCAGTTCGTTAAGAAGTGCTTGCCCAGTTTCTGGGACAACCTTGGTTAATGTTTCAATGGCACTCGGGGTCAAAACGCGCCGCTTGAAATGAGCCACAATCTTGTCATCTGATTCATTTGGTAGTTTGAACTCCAGACTTTTGCGGCCTGTAATTTTCATCCCAGGTGGTTGAAGTGTAAAATCATCAGCGACACTCATCTTGACGATTAAATCAATGTCCACATGATCTGGTTTCACTTGTAACGAATCCCAAGAACCTTGAAACCGGCGGTCGAGCAGATCCACAAACAAGACACTGTTCAATCTGTCAGCAAATTGTGTCATGACCGAAAGACCTTCCGTTTCATAATCCAACTCATTATTTATTACAGCACTCTCGATATCAGCGATCTTCTTGGACAGGATTTTCATATAATCGTCAATTTTGAAAGGATCAACGGCGCCCTTTTCCCAACTTAAGACACAGACATGAGAACCAACACCCCCTTCTATACCACCAGCAACCACAAGCTGCTCAGGTAATACATCAGGTCCTGGAGTTCTGTCCAAATCCCATTCAATTGAGAGGACCTCAAGACCTTCAGACGACATCAAGGTGTCGCGAATAGCGAAAATCAGTGGTACTATATTCATGGAAACAGTTTCAGAATGCTGTTCCAGCATACTACCAGCGCCAATTGCGCTACCAATCGGGTAACCAAGCCCAGTTGATGTTCCCAAAACAGATGCAGACGCCATTCGAATGGCTTCAACAGTACTCGGTGCGTGAACATCTCTTTGATTAGACATAGAAAGACTCTCCTCGATAAACCTGAAAGTCAGCAGACGTATGATATCAATAACGCCATCTTTTGAATCTAGCTCGGGCAGCTATCCGACTTTGGTCCAAACCCCATTACCTAGTTCTCGAACTAGTCCAGCTTCTTTCAGTCCTTCAAGTGTCACATGTATTGTTGTTGTAAGTAATGTATCATAGCTCTCAGGAATTGGAACGCTTCGTGTCTGTCGTATGTCAAAGACAAACTGCTCAATGTCAGCGTCTCCTCGAGCACTCAATAGTGTTAGCAAGGTATCTTGGAAGTGCACCACTCCATCTTTCACTGCTTCAAACTGAAGGCGAGCATCCCCAAAAATATGCGGTGCATCATGAGCAGGAAATATGTAGTCAACTTCAAGCTTGGATAGAGTCTCTAAAGATGTCAATTTTGCCACAATACTCCCAGTCTTGTCAACGTAGAACTTTCGAGGATCATTAGGAAAGTTGTTTACTTCATCCCCCGAGAACAATGCCTTACGTTTGACATCATAAAAAATACAATGTCCTGCAGAGTGTCCTGCAGTGTGAATTACTTTAAGTGATGTATCACCAACTGAGATGTTTTGTCCATGCGTGATTAGTTCATCAGCCTCAATTCCACGGTAGTTAACTCGAAGAGGACCTTTATCGAGTTTCATGGAAAACCTTTCAGCTCGGTCCATAATGAGACGTTCATTCAGAAATGCCGCAGGTGTTTGAAGAAGCTCTGCGTCATCTTTATGAATCATTATTGGCGCGTTGGTTGACTTTTTGAGTCGTCCAACACCTGCTGAATGGTCGGGATGTCCGTGTGTACAAACAATGCCTACGAGGTCATTTTTGGGGTCGAGACCAAAATTCTTGATTGCTTTCTCAAGTCGGTTTCCGGGATCTCCTGCAGTTCCTGGGTCAATCACAAGAACCTCACTCTCATCAACAATCAGGTAGCTGGCTATGAAACCGAACTCACCTGCAAACTTACCTCGTACTACATGAATTCCAGGAATAATTTCAGCTGATGCCATTGGTCTGGTTGAAGGTGTTCCTCTTACACTTATGATAATATCGTCTATGAGTGGATCTAGATAACAAACACTAAATCGAGCTGAATACATTGAAGCTTCAATGAGGTTTATTGATGAAAGGGGCATATATGCTCATTATCAAAGTCGAACAACCAGTCTGTGTTCAAATCAAATCACTGGGTGATATTACGTTTGAGTCGGGTTTGTGGGTATATGTCGGGTCAGCCATGGGGGGTGGTTCAACGAGTCTTGAGAACCGGTTGCGTAGACATTTCCAGAAGGAGAAAGCAATCTATTGGCACATTGACTATCTCCTAGAAAGAAACACAGAGATTATAGAGGCTATTTGGACAGAGAGTATCGAGCATATTGAATGTGATTTGGCGCAGTCTGTTGCGGCTCACAATGACTTCAAACCAGGCCCAAGAGCATTCGGGTCCTCTGACTGTAGAAGAGGTTGCATTGCTCATACCTACTTTTACGAGGGCGATGAGCAGATTCGCAATAGTCTCATCCAAGTTTTTCTCAGTTTAGGGTTCCAGCCTAATGTGACTCTTAACGGCCAACTATGACTCAAAGCTCCTAAGCAGTAAGTATTAAATGCCCCCACCAATGACTTTTCGCAATCAGGAGGAAACCTAGAATGCCAGATTGGAGGAGTATCTTTCAAGACTTGAAAAACACGGGACAGCAATTTACAGTATACTTACGATATCAGCAAAAGGACACACTAGCAAAGATACCTAATGTAAGGGTCCAAGAAGTATACGATGATCACGTAAGATTGGAGAATCCGAGTGGTTATGGTGTTCTTGGATACGAAGACATTCTTTACGTATCGATACCAAGACAGTCAGCTACAGGACCAATGCAGTAAGGGACCAGTCACAGCCCCTACGGCTAAGGTTTAATTGGCATTCAGCTGGTTTTCTTATATAACCAGACCATATCATTAGTTGGTGTAATTTGCAGTGTCATCACTAGTATACATCCCAATTGAAAATGAACGTGTCCTCAGTCAACATCAGGAGTATATCCTGACCAACTACAGATGGATTCAATTTTGTAGAGGGTCACGAGCCTGCGGTAGTCTCCCGCTACATATCATAAAAGAATACAAGTTGACTTCCAATTCAGCCATGTGCAAAGTTGTGAATGGAATTGTCAACTTCGTAGGAGTAATGCCGAGGACAGAGGAGCTACGCGCCGCTCTGGGACTTCGTGAGTTCGATAATCTAAGGGCTGGAGGGCAGAGGAAAATCTGTGAGGTCAGTGGTGTTCCATTTGTACATCCGGACCATCCATATAATCGATGGATCTCAATTGGTTATCACCGGCCTTTTTCAAGACACTTCTATCAGACCTTTGCATGGTTGAAAGGCGAAGAAGTTTTCACATATCACCCAGGGAGTTTCATACTCACAAATTATCGTCTGTATCAGTATGATGCAAAAGACAAGAAGTTGTACATATTTCCACTCCACATGGTTGAAACATTCGAAGCAAGAAAGAATGAGCTAAAACTAAAGGCGACGTCTGGGAAATTCAAAATAAAGGGTAGAGTTCCTCGACAGGACCACCTTCTTGGTGTCTGGCAGACTCGAGCATGGAGTTCAATTTCAAAAGAGCATCTCGATTGGTTGGTACGACCCTTTAGCTATATTACACCGCATCATCCACTGTCACAATATATTGTCAGCGACTCTGCAACAGTGACACCAACTCCTCGAGCACAGGAATCAACGCAGGAGATGCAGACTGCGGCAGGAAATGGCGGTGCTGGAACAGTGTTTGTCAAACCAGTCATCAAGGACAGATGCACTCATTGTTCTGCTCCAATGTCTTGGGAACAAATCGATTGGACTGGCCCGGACCAATATGCATGTCCTTCATGTGGTGCCACGCATCGGGTAGATTACGTTAGAATGTAAACCTCTTCAGGAGTGGGCTTTGGTCCACTCCAATGAGAGTCTTTTGATTGTCTTTTCTGTTGGTAGACCTGTTTCTAGATCCCAACCTCTGAGTTTGTAATAATCATCAAGCATTGGGTCGAGATTCACCGTCTGCCCTTTACCTGGACCCTCAGGCATTGGTTCCATGGTGAACCGATCTGGGAGATTGTCATCCTTCCGTGATATTCCTTCTCGGTTATTGAAAAGGCGTTTTAGTGTAATCTGGCGCTCTGCAATCTCTACCAGATTCTCAACCTTACCCAAGTGCTTCTCCCCTGTTGCAAGGGGCAGCATCTCTGCAAAATCTTCCATCCAGAAAATTGGAGGCCATGAAACTGAATACCAACAAACAATCAGTGTATCTCGAATGCAATATGAATTCTCACTCTCAAAGACCGCATTTGCCTTATGCTTCTCTGTATAAGGATCGATGATCTCAGGAAGTTTGTCAGCGCCCCATCTTTTTCTAGCGACATCCTCGTAACCAAGTTGATCAACAACAACTAAGCTTCTTAGATGATCAGCACCCCGTGCAGCCGTTGCATGTCCAAGTCCGATACTTCGATGTGTACGACCATCTTGCCCAGAAACTTCCATTCCTTTGACATGAATTGCGTATTTCTCAGACCCCTTTCCAATTGAGTGTGCTGCTCGTTTACTCCCTTCAGCAAGTAAGTCTCCAAAATCCTCTCGATGTGCAATCATCCCCAGTAGTCGGATTGCTACTTCTGGATTTCCCCATTCAAGTTTGAGACCTTTTGTATCCTCCTCTGTAATGAGACCGTTCTCAAAAGTTTCGATAGCAAAACCAATCGTAGCACCAGCCGAGATAATGTCCATCCCGTAACGATTGCAAATCTGATTCGCCTTCAAAGTTGTAGCATAATCATCAATTCCTAATGAGCTACCAAATGCCATTAACCCTTCATACTCAGGACCTTCCTCAAGAGTACCTGCAAACGGTCCAGTACGGACATAGTTTACTTTCTTGCATCCAAGACTACAACCAAAACAAGCCCTGTCGGATATTGTGAATCTTGGTCTGATATAGTCTCCAGTAAGCTTCTCATATCCAGGAAAAACACCAGTTCGATGGTTGTAGGTCGGTAGTTCACCAATCTCTTGTTTAACTGCAGTAAGGACCCATGTCCCCCACTTGCCCATCTCCTTTGCCTGCGGATTATCTCGGACTCGTGAATGAGCTTTCTTCGCTAGCTCAAAGAATTCTTCATGATCATGTACATCAACACTTCCGTGGCCACGAATAGAAATTGCTTTCACATTCTTGGAACCAAGAACCGCTCCCATCCCTGTACGTCCAGCGGCTCGTGCATGGTTTACCATCACACTAGCATATCGTACTAAGCGTTCACCAGCAGGACCAATAGCGGCAACTTGGATATCAGGATCATTGTGTGTGTTTTTGATATTGATTGTAGTCTGGTCTGTGGTCATCCCCCATAGCTTGGAAGCGTCTCGCAGTTCCAAGTGTGAGTCCTCTATGTGAATGTAAACAGGACTCTCTGATTTCCCTTCAAGAACTAAAACGTCATATCCAGCGTACTTGAGTTCGGGCCCAAGGAATCCACCAACATGACTCTCCCCCCAGATTCCAGTTAAGGGAGCTTTTGAGATGAAGACTGTCCTTCCGCTCATTGGCCACATGGTGCCCGTGATGGGGCCTGTAGCCACAATCAGTTTATTTTCTTCTCCAAGGGGATCTGTACCCTTTCGTACTTCCTCATAGAGGATCTTGACACCAAACCCGTCACCGCCAATGTAATCCTTAATCCAATCACTTGGAAGAGGATCTGCATGGAACTCGTTTGCACTCAGATTAACTCGAAGAATTTTTCCCTTATAGCCACCAGCAGTCACTTTATTCAGCTCCGCTGGACTCCTGAGCAGTCCTCTCTATCTCTCTTAGATAACTCGAAATCTTACTGTGACGATCAATCGATGGAGTAACTGCAACGTCATTGTACATTATTGCTCCAGTTGGGCACGCTTTCGCACATTCAGGATCCCCCCCACAATGATCGCACTTTATTATCTTCATTCGTGTCGTATCAAGGAGAATCACTCCGTTCACGCAGACACCAACACAGGATTTACAGAGAATGCACTTGTCTTCATCAAGAAAGGTCATCTTCGTGACTGGATCTCGACGCATTGCATATACAGGACATATATCAACACAAGGCGCGGTTTCACATGGGCCGCAAATATTAGGTAGGTCTATTCCAAGATCATCGTAACGGACAATTCTTACTCTTGCAAGGCTTGGTTGGAACCGTCCCTCATTTTTTGCAGTACATGCAAGTTCACATATTCGGCAACCTGTGCACTTTGTGAAGTCAACGACCAAATGTGATGGCAAGAAGACCACCTCGACACCATAGCATTCCTACAATTCCACACTAAAATGCTTCGGACCAACTATACGTTTTATTAGGTATCAAGTCCTACGAACGTGTAGGTTGAATACGATGTCTGAGGAAGAAATTGTCGAGGCTGACAAAGGAAAAAAAGGAAAAAAAGCCGACTACTGTGAAGTCGAGTTCGAAATTGGCAACATTGAGTTCGAAGCAAAGGGACGGAGTGTTGTCGTTGAACGCATGTTCAGAATGCTTCTAGAAAAGATTGAAGAAGGAAAACTTGTAGCTGAGTTCAGGTTACAAGATCCTGAGGAAGATGAGGAGGAGGAGGAGGAAGAGGAGGA
>JAEORI010000315.1 GCA_016840965.1 Candidatus Thorarchaeota archaeon
ATGGCGCAATTCGCTGGGTGCAGGAGTTTTCAACTGAGATTGAATATCAGGGCGCTAGTGCTTTACAGATATTGCTTATTGACGTTACAGAGGCTAAGCTGGCTGAAGCTAAATTACGGGCATCACAAGAAATGCTTGAAACGGTGATGAATACAATTCCTCAATTTGTATTTTGGAAAGATCTTGATTCTGTGTACCTTGGGTGCAATGAAAACTTCGCTTTGGTTGCGGGAGTTGAAACCCCGGATAATATCACTGGGAAGACAGACTTTGATTTGGCATGGCGTGATGTAGAAGCCGAGTTGTTCAGAGTATTAGATAGAGAGGTCATCAGAACAAATCAACCACAGATGAACATCATATGTCCACAACGCCAGGCTGATGATCGAGATGCATGGATTGAGATTAATATTGTACCACTCCATGATGATGATGAGAATGTGATTGGTGTTCTTGGAACATACCATGATATCACTGAAAAACGAATTGCAGAAGACAATCTAATCAGATCCGAAGAAAAATATCGGAGTCTTGCTGAACAATCTGTCCAAGGCATAACGATTCTTACTTCCAATGATTTACTTTACTATAATCCAGCATTCAAGGAGCTCGTGGGATACTCTGACGATGAACTCTCTAAAATGAATGCAGATGATATTTGGAAACTCGTTCATCCAGATGACAGGGATGAGCTTCGTAAAAGAATGGAAGACAAGATTACTGGGAGACCTATTGCTCCAAGATACGAGTACAGATTCATTCGAAAGAATGGTGATATTCGGTGGGTTGAGAGTTTCACAAGCCGAGTTGAATACGGAGGAACATCTGCAGTTCAAACTGTTATTGTTGATATCACTGATAGACGAGGAGGTGAACATGAACTTCGCGTCGCAAAAGACAGAGCCCTTCTCTATCTTGATCTTATGGGGCATGATTTGACCCAACAGCTACAGGTCATACTCAATAGCGCTGCTCTCATGAAATCAGCGGCTGATGAATTTAACAAAGACTCGTTCATGAAAGTGATAGGCGATGCAGTGAGACGATGTGCAAGGATCATTGAAGAGGCAAAAGCCACTGAACAACTACTCACGCTTCCAATGAGAGAAAGGAAACTAGATGAAGCCATTGAATTGACAATCAAAGCATTATCAAAAAGTTCAGAGTCAATAACCTTTGATATTACACTCGATTCTCATAACGCAATCGTCGAAGCTGATGATTTCCTCGAACTTCTCCTTTCGAATATATTGATGAATGCCATTGAACATAATCCAAAAGATGAGAAAAAGGTCTGGGTGGAACTGACTGAGGGTGATGGTGGATATATCATATCAGTTGCAGATAATGGAAAAGGAATTCCTGATTCATTCAAAGCCAGTCTTTTTGATACATCAAGAAGATACGGAGGTCTTGGCCTTCACACAGCTCACTACATAGTTGAGAAATATAATGGTCGAATTGAAGTGCATAATCGAGTGAAAGGAGACTATTCTCAGGGGGCAGAGTTCAGAATCTGGTTCCCGAAACCTCAAAACTCGACTGACATTTGAATGTTATTCAACAACTTCAATATCCAAGTCACTTTTGGCACCAATACCAATCTCAACTGCATGTTTGATCTGGGGGATATCCCAGGTATCCATATCCAGTTTGCTTTTGGCGTTGCAGCATTGTATTATCCTGGCACCCTCAACATCAATAGCAACCATATCGCCACTCGCTAGAATAACACCTGGCGTTGAACATATACCAGATGCAGGACCTCCAGTTACAAAACATGTTCGCGCATCCATTACAATAAGGTCAGGATGGAAATAAGATGCCAAATCAGCAATCTTTGGTTGAAGTTTTCGAGCATGCATTTTAATACGTTGGCTATGCTTAATCCAACCTACAAACAATTTCATACTTCCTGTGAAACCAGCTAGGAAGTGTGTCTTTAAACAAGGTGCGAGAACAAGTTTCTGAATATCCAAAAGCGGCTTACCAATGGAGCCGCTCTTGAGAAATTTGCCCCTTGGGAACTTCACCTTTATCCAATCATGTTCATCCAGGAAAATTAGGTCAGCATCAAGGTCTGATGCAACAGCATCAAGACCGATTTTTTGTGCAACGCTTCGAGTGGACAATCTCATTGTAGAACTATCAATAATTTCCAGTTTGGAAGCTCCAGCATCTAGGATGACCTCGCCAAGAGCCTTGATGAATAATGGATCACTAGAAGCAGGATAGGGATCGGCAGTGTTGAGATTTGGCTTGATGGTCACTTTGTCACCAGACTCAATGACTTTTTCTAAACCCCCTATGAGATCAATAGCATGTTTAACTGATGTTTTCAGATCCTTTCCAGCACGTACCTTACTGACAAGGAGTCGACCGTTCTTCATGAATGTAGTTGGCATCGTATTGGAGCAATAAGTCCTCCTTTGAAATAGATTGTCATAGGTCTATCACATTCGAGCCATGATGAAGACCTGGATGTAGATGCTATCTCTTTCTTGATCGCTTTGGAATCATAAATCCAACACGGTCTCTATATAAAAGATAAGGTTCACCATATCTAATGATGAGGTCTCTTTCCTCCGCAATACACATGATGTAAAAGATTGGAATCCAAACAAATGAATAGAGAATGAGAAATGGGGAGTCAAGGAAAAGAGCAACTGAAAACCAAATTACAGACTCACCTATAGCTAGAGGATGGCGGATTGATTCATATATACCTCCATATAATGAGTGCTCTTTCCTTGGTTCAAGTGTTTCGAGCCCTGCATCCTTGATACCAATCACCATAAGATACAAGCTTGGAATCAGAATTAGAATTCCAATAAAGATTGAAGCTATCCAGCCCCAAGGAAAGTTCAGTGGAAGATCGATTGGGAGTGGATAGAAGAAATAAACGATATAATTGACTATAGTAATGCCCTCAAATGCTCCTGCCATGAGCCGATATGTCTTGCATTTTATATATGAAATCTCACCGATCTTCTTCTCTAATTGTGCTGGGCTCACACTTCTGATATAGAAGTAAAGAAACAATATAGAAGATGCAACTAATACTATAATATTCAGCCATTCAATCAAATAGTCCGCCTTGCTTAGTTAATCCTATACGAGATATTAGGTCTTGTGCCTTGGTAAGGAGTAAAGCATTTTTACTGCACTGGCACATTTAGTCAAGTTAATATTCTATATACTATAGTTAATAATATGTTTCTAGAACTTGAGAAGAAAATGATTGAGATTGTGGATGAAGTCGTACCTAGTGTGGTCAGTGTTACGACTACTCGATTAGCAAGGACACAGTTCTCTCAGGTCGTGCCAGTTAAAGGACAAGGCTCTGGAGTTGTTATAACTGATAAGGGATTCATTGTTACAAATGCGCATGTTATTGAGGGAGCTAGAGATGTAGACGTAACCCTATATGACGGAAGGACATTCAAAGCAGTCGTGGTTGGAGAGTCAAAACTGAGAGACCTTGCTATTTTGAAGATTGAGGCTCAGAAGTTAAATCCCATCGAAATGGGAGATTCTGGAAAATTAAAAGTTGGACAACTAGCAATAGCTATAGGTAATCCATTAGGTCTTGGGTCAACAGTAACCTTTGGCATGGTCAGTGCTATTGACAGAACAATTCAAAGTCAAGATTCCTTTCTTGAAGGACTTATTCAAACATCAGCCCAAATCAATCCTGGAAATAGTGGTGGCGCACTTGTCGACTCATCAGGTAGGCTGATAGGAGTTCCTACTGCCATGATTCCTTGGAGTCAAGGTATTGGCTTTGCTATTGCAGTAAATTCACTCAAAGCAATCTTCGACGAATTAGTGCAAACAGGGACAGTTCGTACTCCATGGATGGGAATCGTGGGTGTCACCCTGAACAAAGGCATGGCAGCTCACTATAATCTACATGTAGATCAAGGAGCACTCTTGATGGAAGTTCCTAGAGGACCTGCGAAGAATATGGGACTACAACCAGGGGACGTAATTATAGCAATTGACAATGAGGACATTTCGGGAATGGAGGACTTGAGAAGCAGAGTGATGCGGACACAGGTCGGAACCAAACTCATGGTAAGATTCCAAAGGGGCAATGACGTCTTTGAAAGCTACCTGACCTTGACCGACGCACCACAATAATCTAGATTCCCAAAACAACAAGGATAACACCGACAATAGTCGCTAAGATTCCAACTCCTGCAATAGAGGTCACTTTCTCCTTAAGTATCAGGACAGAAACAGGTACTGCAAATAGTGGAGCTGTTGATGCAATGACTGACATTATTGTAGCTCCAATCATAGCTACTGCCATGACATAGAACAATGATCCCAGTCCCATTCCAAAGAATCCAGCTATAACTACCCGAATCGTGGCTTGTTTTGAAGGCAAAGACATTCCTCCCAGTCTAGCAACAGCTACCATTGGAACGAATGCGATTGAACCGACAATCATTCGAATTAGGTTACCAGCTATTGGATCAACCCCCTCAATACCAACTTGAAGTATTGTGGTTCCAGCAGCGTAGAGTACCGCTGTTATGATTGCTCCAAAAATACCTGCTATGTCTAATTTTGAAGGGATTTCTTGAGATTTCTGATTTCGGTTTTGCTCATTTGAAATTAGAATAACACCAATAACAGCGATTATCGCGCCAGCAAGTCTCGATAAGATGAGATCTTCACCAAGGAATCCTACAGTCATGAAGAATGTAATGATGG
>JAEORI010000316.1 GCA_016840965.1 Candidatus Thorarchaeota archaeon
AATTGAACCTCAAAAGTATTGCTTTCTCCCTCTATCAAGGTTGTTCAGTGATGGAAGTACTTGCCTCCAAAAATACCATCCGGCTCAGGCATGTAAATGTTATATCAATGATAAATCGTTCGAGATTGTCTTATTATTTACAGTCTTGAATCAATACAGGATGTAAGGTGATAGTTTCTGAGGAGTTGATTTAGACCTTAAACTTGATATGATGAGCTGAAACACTTCTCATTATGTCTGATGGTTGCACTGCAGGTGCGAAAATTATTGGAGATCGTTATTACCTACTTAAAAATCGTGATTTGATTTGGGGTGGATTCAGAGATTCAGTTGTCGTTGATAAGGAAGTCTTTTTCGTAGCTGGTGTGAATGTTAGTGATGGTAAACAGTGTGGCGCATCTTTTGGATTTAACAGATATGGGCTTTCAGGTTGCAATACAACTGTTCTAGTAACATCCCAGAAGCCATACGACACCCTACTTGAGAGAATCTTGCGTGAAACAAAGACAATCGATGAAGCGTTTGAACTGGTTCTTGATGACCTCAAGAATGGTAATTTGTATCAATGGTGCAACTTTGTACTTGCATCACCTAGAGGTGTTGGTGCAATCGAAATTGGTGATGGTGAAGCAGTTCTTGAAACTGATCCAAAGATGATTACAAGAGCAAATCATCATCTCATCTTACCGACTGCAGATATTCTTCGTAATGCTTCAGCGTCTGAACGTGAAGCTGGTGGTCCTTTAATCACAAGCCAAAGCAGACGACAAGAAGCTGCAAAACTCTTAGCTGAGGCATCCTCCTTTATGGATATGACACAAATCCTTAGCACTCATAGAGAAGGTCGTGGTTTTGATTCAATCTGTAGACATCGTTCGTTAACTCCCCGTTCCAATCCATATTTGGGAGAAACAGTGTATAGCTACATTGCAGAAGTAACTTGCAAAGATTCTGAAGCATTCGAATTCAGAATTAAGGTCGCTGCAGGCAATCCCTGTACAAATACATATGATGAATTTATTCTTGATTTCAATTCTCCTGAGAGTAAGTATCACATTTTGACCAACTTCCCTTAGGCTCCAGTTGTTTACATAACATGCTGAATCTTTGAAAAGTCTTGAGAAGAACAAATCATCTCAGATCAATTGGGGCAGTCCAATCGAGTTATATCTCAGTCGCCTATTTACTCATAATACATAGCTGAGGTGTTTGAATGGATTATGAAAAATTCAAAGAAGTACTGAGTGGTTACTCAGTGACAACAGTCACTCCCTTTAGTTCAGACCTTTTACAAATTGATGTGGAAGCAATTTCCATTAACATAAATTTCCTAACTAACAATAAAGTTCCTCTAATAATACCAAATGGAAATACTGGTGAATTCTATTCACTGTCTGAGGAAGAATGGAAAACAGTTCTCAATGCAGTGGTAGATACTTCCCGAGGAAAAGCAATTATAATGTCCGGAATTGGCCATTCAATCAAAACAGCACTCTCCCAGCTCAATGAAGTCCAGCATCTTGGTGTTCCTGCTGTTATGGTAATGTATCCTCAACATGTCTTCAGCTCTGAGGAAGGAGTTCTAGGCTATTATAGAACTTTATTGGAGGCTGCGAAAGAGCTTAATGTTGTGCTCTATAAGAAAGGACCTCTCCTTTCAGATGCCGTGCTGGAGAAGCTTATGACTTTTGATAATCTGGTTGGAGTCAAGTATGCATTTGGTCGAATTGTAGATTTTTCTAGGACTGTTCATCAACTTGGGCATTCTATTGTGTGGTCGTGTGGAAGTGCAGAACGATTTGCTCCATTTTTCTGGTTAGCTGGAGCAAGAGCTTTTACAAGTGGTCTGTGTAATTTCGCGCCTCATATTACAAAGAGAATGTATGATGCTCTAAAGACTGGTAACTACAAAGACGCAATGGACATTCAGAATGTGATCACTCCATTTGAGGATCTCCGAGAGGGTCGAGGCACTGCCAATAATGTTCCCGTGGTAAAAGCAGCTATGGATCATGTAGGATTAAAGGGCGGTTTATGCAGACCTCCAATTCATCAATTATCAGAAGAGGAGAAGAATGCAACTATTTCTATCATCTCGAAATGGTAGAAATCACTTCAACAATCCTACATAAGGGAACAGAACATTGTCTTTGCTGACTGGCAGTTTTCGCGACATTGAATTCCAGCAGTATCGATTGTGTTCATCTATCATCAAGTTTGGTTAATCATCAAGATTTCAAATATTCAAGAGTATGGGCCATCCACCCCGCTGCTCGTGATACTGCAAAAAGTAATGTATTCAATTCGGGAGGAAATCCAAAGGTGTAGTAAAATGCAGCATTATAAAGATCTACATTCGGGTATGCGTCAATCTCTTTATACTCTGAAAGAAGTTGCCTTCCTCCTTTTGCAACTATATCTGACGCCTGTATAATCCACTGATGACTTGTATCCTTTATTCTTCGTGTAAGCATTTGTCGAAGGATTATTGCACGAGGGTCTATTCCTCTATAGATTCTATGACCGAGACCATGGATTTTGCCCCCCGAAATCAATCTTTGCTTGAGATATTCTCTCTTGTCAGATTTTTCGCTAAGTTCTTCAAACATTATCATGGCTTGAGTTCCTGCACCATGATGTAAAGGTCCCGTATGGACGGTAAGTGCTGACAGAAGGGCATCTGAAATGGTTTTCCTATCATTAATGGTTGCCTGTAAAGCTGATAATGATGGATTTTGAGGGTCATCCATATGTAGAATTAATGATGTTTGGAAGTCGCCCAGATCTATTTGATTTGGATGAATTCCCTTTGTCATCCAAAGGAAATTTGCAGCATGTCCAAGTTTATTGTTAGGTGACCAAATTTTCCTTTGCTGATCGTTACCTAATTCAACTGCTACAACAATAGGTGCAAGCGAAACGAATGACAAAAGAGTATCAGATAAATTCAGGTCATTCTCTTTTCTTATTCGTTCTAGACTACCCGCCAAATCAAATAAAGAAACAATATCACTATTATATAGGAGTCTCAATTCTATCATTCTTTGTGACAGCTTTCTCTCTTCTTCTTTAGTTGGCAGTCTTCCATGAACTAGTAGATGAAGTATTGTTTCGTAACTCTCTCTGCACAACTCTGCGACATTAATTCCTCTGAAATAGAGCTGATTGGTCGAAGGATCAATATCACTAATTGGTTTCATAGAAAACACAAATCCATTGTTAAAAGATGTTAAGAGAGTTCCTTAATTGAACAAAGGAACTCTACTAAACCTGTTTTATAATTTCTTTCCAATTACAGTAGCAAGATCCGCTAGTCTATGACTATATCCTGCTTCATTATCATACCATCCGTGTACTTTGATCATATCATCATGAGCCATTGTGAGTAATGAATCATACGTACAAGAATGAGGATCTCCAATGAAGTCTGAGGATACTAGTGGTTCATCAGCGTAGGCAAGATATGGTGCAAGATCTCCTTTTTCTGATGCCTTTTTGAATGCATTATTTACCATATCAATATCAGCTGGTTCTTGAAGAATAACGCTCATATCAACAAGAGAGGCGTCCATCACAGGAACTCTTAGTGCCAATCCGTCTAGTTTACCAGCAGCCTTTGGATACACTAATCCGATTGCGCTTGCAGCACCTGTGCTTGTTGGTACAATGTTCCAACATGCAGCTCTTGCCCTTCTTAGGTCCTTGTGGGGCCCATCAAGCATCACTTGGTCATTTGTCACCGCATGTATTGTCGTCATGAAACCTTTCACAATTCCAAATGCTTCATCCAACACCTTCACCATCGGTCCGAGACAATTTGTTGTACATGATGCATTAGAAATCAAATGATGTTTTGCGGGATTATAATCCCGATCATTTACACCCGGAACAATAGTGAGCATTTCTCCTCCTTTTCCAGGTGCACTAAGAATGACCTTTTTTGCTCCAGCAGCTAGATGCTTACTGACATCCTCTTTGTTTCTGAAAATACCTGTGGACTCAATTACAATGTCTACTCCGAGGTCTCCCCATGGGAGTTTTGCTGGATCTTTTTCAGAGAGAATTTTAATCTCATCTCCATTGACAGTGATACTACCTTTTCCTGCTTCAACAGTACCATTAAAACGTCCCATCACTGTGTCATACTTCATTAGATGCGCAAGCGTCACCTCGGTTGTGAGGTCGTTTGCTGCAACAATATCAAATCCTTTTTTCTCTAGGGCCGCGCGAAGGAATCCACGCCCAATGCGACCAAATCCATTTATTCCGACACGAATTACCATGTGATTGCCACCTTTATGATGTGACTGGATAAGATGACATTTCATTGCTTTGATATATCTTTGTTCATAGAACTAATTCCTGAGCTCCATCTCTCTGCTTGATGGCTTGTTCATACTTTCTCATCCCATATGCGTAAATTGGTACTAGAATGAATCCAGAGAAACCTACTAAGATGAAAGGAGCTGAAGGGTCAAGAAAATCCCAGAGCAATCCTCCTACAAGTGGAGCACTGAATCTAGAAAATCCCATGGCTGACTCGAACATGCCAAATCCTTCACCAGCTCGACCTTCATATGCTGTTCCGAATACTGAAGACATGACTGTATATGCCATTGTTCCAGTTATTGTTCCAACACTAAATAGAACTGCAATCACAACTAGGTTTAGAGGGGTTGCGACAAATGTGGGAACAACTACAATTCCTAATGTGCTAAAGGCTCCCACGATCACTGCTGTTGATACAATCCCAATCTTACTCTTATGACCTGCAAACCTTCCCATATATCCACCAAACATACCAGCAATAATACCTCCCGGAAGATAGACTAGGGCCACAAGAAGTAGGTCTGTTGTAAAAACTTCAAGAATGTAGAGTTCCACAAAAGGCGACAAGAGAGCAGCAATGAAAGTGTCTATTGCAGCTGCTATTACTAAAGCTATAATCCCAAGACTTAATCCAGTTACACCACGATGTTGGTCTGTGATTTCTTTTTCTCTCTCAAGTGGAGGTCGATGAAGAATTACTACTGCTCCACCTATGAGGTTGGCTATTGCATAAAAAAAGAAAACCATCACAGGACTATCGAGCATGAAGAGTAGAGTGAATCCAATAAATGCTCCAATTACCTGACCACGACCATTTGCAGCTTCCAATCTTCCGAAAGCTTCAGCACGATTCTTTTGTAGAACTCTCTCAGATATTTCTGCATCACTACCAACACGATAGAATGCTGCACCAAGCCCCCAAAGTAAGCTATTAATTATTAGGACTTCAACATTCAGAATTATTATTGAAATCGCCATTCCTGTATATGCCAATGCACGGATAGTAGCACCAAAAAAGATGGCTTCTCTGCGTTTTCCACGCTTCGCGACTCGTCCTGCAAAAGGCGAAAAGATCGCTGCTCCAAGTGTCAACAATGAAAAAACTAATGCGACCTGGATTGCGCTAGCTCCCATCAATCCATAAGCAATGATAGGGATTAAGAACCGAACTACAAAAAAACCCAGGCTACAAGCAAAAGCTGAGTTATACACCGAGTGAAGCGCTTTCCAATCACTTTTCAAGGACATGCTCACCAATCACAGCTCTCCAAAAAAGAAACAATGCAAGGACAAGATAAACGTTCCATTATCCGCTTTCTGAATCCTTATTACGAAACAGTTGTATTGACGACTAATCCTTTCAGGAGGAAGAACAATGGGAGATCATAAAGACCATATGTGTGAGTTTGCAAAGCACCATAATGTTGCTGACATGCGAGCCCGTGTAAAGAATGCAAAGTTCATCTGTGAAGTTTGTGGGCGAGCTGCAAATAGCAAAGACTACCTTTGCAGACCTGTTGATTTGTAGTTAACTATAATCCAATCTTCTGGAGGATACAAATTCCTCCAGAAGACGGATTTTCTTATTACGTTTCGGGGAAATAACATGCCACCCAATGTCCCGGTGATATCTCCTGAAGCTGAGGTTCCTCTGGCTTGCAATGGACTCCATACTCTTGACATCTAGGCTGAAATCTACAACCAGGTGGAAGATCAATGGGAGTAGGCGTTTCACCAGGTAGCATGATTCTTTCTCGCTCAATTGTTGGGTCTGGAATGGGAATGTTCGAAACCAACGCCTTTGTGTATGGATGCTGTGGTTGTTGAATAACATCCTCCATAGGTCCCATCTCTGCAATACGGCCAAGATACATGACGATAAGGTAGTCACCAATATACCTCGCTTGAGCTAAGTCATGGGTGATGAAGATATATGTGAGGCTCTTCTCACGCTGCAAATCTGTCATCAAGTTCATGACCTCAGTTCGAATACTTGCATCCAGCATCGAAACAGGTTCATCTGCGATGATTAAGTTGGGTTTTAGAATTAGAGATCGAGCAATAGCTATTCTCTGAAGCTGTCCTCCAGAAAGCTCATGGGTATATCTCGTGGCAAAATCTTCGCCAGGAATTAGTCTTACGTCCTCTAGCGCTTCAATCACATTATTGTAAAGCACTTCATCATTTACATCGAGGTCATGAATAACTAGACCTTCGCCAACAAGGTCAACAACCGTATGTCTCGGATCGAGAACTTCGAATGGATTTTGAAATATTAATTGCATTTTCAAACGAAGCGTAGTCAGTTCCTGAGGATTCATTTCGAAGATGTTTTGGCCCTCATAATATGCAGCACCAGCAGTAGGTTGCACCAACCTAAGAATAGTCCGCGCGAGTGTGGTCTTTCCACAACCACTCTCACCTGCTATTGCAATTGAACTCCCCCGGGGTACATCGAAACTGACATCATCAACTGCCTTAACATAGCTCTTTTTTTTCCCAATAGATAATAGTCCTGAGCGGACATCAAACCACTTTCGTACATGCTGAACACTGAGTATAGTGTCTGATGAAGTCATTTTTCAACTGCCTCCAAAGTCAAGTTCTCCTGCAAAGTGACACTTCGCATAATGTCCTGGTTTGACCTCTATATATTCTGGTATTTCTTTGCTGCAAATATCTTGAGCATAAGGGCATCTTGGATGAAAACGGCATCCTGATGGAAGATTCGATAGGTTGGGAGGGACTCCAGGAATGAACTCTAGCCTCTTCTTGGGACCTACAACACTTGGGAATGCTCCAATTAATTTGTGGGAATATGGATGGAGGCTTTGTTTGAATACTGATTTCGCATCTCCAACTTCCATAAGATTCCCTGCATACATGATTCCTACATCATGACAGTTCTCAGCTACAACTGAGAGGTCATGAGTGATGAAGAGGACTGCAAGCTCATACTTATCCTGAAGTTTTCTAAGCAGATCAAGGATTTTGTTTTGAACAATCACATCAAGAGCTGTTACTGGTTCATCAGCAATGATAAGCTGCGGGTCACATGCAAGAGCTTGTGCAATGATAGCTCTTTGTAGCATTCCTCCACTGAACTCATGAGGATAGTCCGTCTGTCGTTCTGGTTTTAAACCGACTTCATCAAAGAGTGTGGAAACAATCATTAGTGCTTCCTCTTCAGAGATGTCATCTTTCTCACGAATAACTTCCACAATTTGCTTACCAATTCGGAGGACTGGATTGAAGGCATTCATAGCATATTGAAATACAATGGATGCTTTTTTCCATCTGATTTTTCGCATCTCTTCATCAGTCAATTCTGTGAGCTCCACTCCTCCAAGATTGACGCTACCCCTAGCTATTCTACCATTCTCAGCCAAGATTCGTAATATGCTGTAAGCAGTAGTGGTTTTCCCACACCCACTCTCTCCTGCAAGGCCAAGGGTTCGCTTCTTTTCAATATTAAAGGTGACACCATCCACAGCCTTGAGTTCTCTTCCACCCAAGTAGTAGTATGTTGCCAAGTCTTTGACTTCAAGGACTGCCAATTATTCTCGCCTCCCTCGTAATCGCGGATTAACGACTTTATCTGCTGTGTGACTGACAAAGACAAATCCAAGGGTAGTGAGTAGTATCAATAATCCTGGAGGTATAAACCACCACCACCTATTCGAAAGTAGAGCGGCATTCTTCCACGCCCAATGAAGCAGAATACCCCAACTTGGCTGACCATGAATATCAACAAATCCAAGAAACGCAATACCTGCCTCACTAAGAATTGCATTGACAACACCAAGAATCATGTTGGCTAAAATAAGCGGAAGCGTATTGGGCAGGATGTGTTTTGTAAGTATATATACATCACTGCCTCCTAAAGCATGAGCCGCCTCAGTTAGTGGACGTTCTCTCAACGAAAGTGCCTCACTTCTAACCATTCTTGCAGTTCCTGTCCATCCGAGAATAGCAATAACAATAATCACATTCTGCAATCCTTGACCGAACATTACAAGAAAAATTAGCATGAGAGGTAGTGTCGGTAGACAGAGGAAAATATCGGTAATTCGCATGAGAATACTGTCAATAATGCCCCCATAGTATCCTGAAATCAATCCAACTCCTGTGCCTATCACAACTGACACTATACTGGCAACAAATCCAACTATCAGAGAAATCTGCGATCCATAGAGTAGTCTACTATAGATGTCTTCGCCTCTCATATTAGTCCCCAAAATATGTTCAGGACTAGGAGGTTGCAGCAGGTCTTCTAGAGCAAGAGACCCAGCTCCCCAGTGATATGGAGCAATGATAGGTGCTAGCACAGCAATAATCACAATCGAAGCTATAATCACCAACCCAATCATTCCCATTGGATGGTAGAGAAATTCCTTCCAGAAAGTTTCAATTTTGGGTCTCATGTTCCAAATTGATTCAATAATTTTTGGACCAAGAATGAAAATGGGGAAGATAATCATTAATGGTAAAATTGCGAGGAATGTAAAACCGCTTCGCAAATAGTAGGTCAATGTCATGTTCAGAATGCTTGGTAGGACTGTAATTCCGATATTTCCTGCAGTGAGTACGCTCTCTGCGATCATCCAACTAAAAACAATTCCCACGAAAAGCCCTCGGTACAATTTAAGGTATAGTTGTTTCCAATTCAAGAATGGTTTGGGCGACCAGAGGAATAAACCAAATGTGAGAAGGAGCCCCCAACCTACACCAATCGTGAAGAATGTCAGAAGGCAGATATTGATTAGTATGAATTTCTGAACATACCTCCCTTCTCTATGGGCATAGAGTTTCGTGCCTTGTATTGCAAGAACGAATGTAAGGATGAAAATGATCCAAGCTTCAATACGAAGAGTATTAGTCAATACCATAGTCCATCCTTCGGTCATGCCTACAAACCTCAAGGCTATGTAAGGACTTAGGAGTATGATTATTGCGTCTAATGTATAGAGAACCGAGAAGCTAAGTAGTAAGAAAGCTCCGATGGAAACTATTTTTACATGCAGTGGTTTCTTTACTTTTTCCATAACAACAGTTACTTCATTTTCTGAGTGTTCAAAGTTGTTCGCCATCTATCCGCCTCCTTAATACCTAATACGTGGGTCTAAGTACAGATACAATATATCCGCCGCAAAATTAGCTATCAGTGTGATTGTTGCAAGGAACAGAAATATGCCTTGTAAAACTGGATAATCTACCGTCAAGACCGAGTTGTATGTTAGAAGACCCAATCCACTCCAACTAAAGACATATTCAGTCATCATCGCTCCGCTTACTAGGAAAGGTACATTCACAGCAATGACACTGACCATTGGTAGCATTGCGTTGCGCATTGCATGGCCATATAAAATGGTACGCTCTTTGAGTCCTTTTGCTTTTGCAGCTAAGATATAATCTTGAGTAAAAACATCAAGCACTGTATCACGCATGATAAGATAAAACCCTCCAATGAATGAGAGAGTCAATACAGTCCACGGTCCTATCATGTGATGAAGGTAATCAAACATGTAGTCAATGAAATTGACATGATCATAGCCTCTAGTTAGTGTCCCCGCAAGAGGAATTAGGTCCAATTGAAATCCGAAGAAATATAGGATTAACACACCAATCCAAAACACAGGAAGTGCATAGGCAACAAGGAAAACCACTGTGGAGCCAGTATCAATCAATGTATCTCGACGAGCTGCTGCAAGGACACCAAACAACATACCAATTATAACCGAAACGACCAGAGATGCACCCATCAATATGAATGTGTTAGCAAATCTGAATTCAAACAAAGTTTCCCAAACAGGTTCACCAAAGTGTGAGAAAGAATAGCCCATATCCCCACGAAAGAGGTTAATTAGGTATAACCAATATTGCTCAATGAGTGGTTTATCCAAACCGAATCTTTCAACCAATGCTGTTCTTAATTCGGGAGCTAAGCCAGGACCTAGTAGTGCTTGTCGAGGATCTCCTGGCATGACTCTGAAAATAATAAAATTCAGCGTAATAATTGCAAACCAAAGAATTACTGTTTGAACAACTCTTTGACCGATATATCTCCAAGTCCCAATTGAAGTTCTCGTCGACAATACCTATGGCTCCTTCTGCATTCTTCGAATCACCTTGATAATAATAAAACCCCCTTAAAGAATATCGGAATGAGTAAGAAGGCTCTCCATCTGAAACATAAAAGGTAGAAGGGACCCCAAAAAAGGTCCCTTTTGATATACTATTACTTCCTTCGAACAATGAAGTATGTTATGACAATACCCACGATGAGTGCTCCCGCACCAACACCAACAATCAATAGGATGTCCGGAGGTGGCGGAGTCGTAGTAGGCTCGCCAAACTCTGAGTCATACATAAAGACCATTGATCTTGGATTGAAAGCTGTGAATGGTCCTCCAGCAGGAGTTGTAAAGTTGACCCACTCAGCTCTAAGAGCATGGGTGTCGTCAGACAGGTACAATGGCACGTATGGGATGTTATCTAGAACTGCTTGTGATGCATCTGTAGCTCTTGCATACAGAGTTGCAGGTGTAGCAGCCATATAATCATCCATGATTTGGTCAACAGTGGCATTGTCAAGGTGGTGCACGTTGTCGCCCCACTCGAAGATGTTGGTTGAATGACATCTCCACCATGGGTAGTCTGGTATGTTGTCGTACCCATGAGCCATGCTGTACATCTCATATTCCCCTGTGTAAATGGCATCGTACATTGGACCATCATCAGTCACAACGTTGTTGATCTTGATACCGATATCCTCCATCTGGAGCTTGATACCTGTAACTGTAGCAACTGAGATGTCGTCCCACGAGAGGCTCAAACAGTCGAACTCAAGCTCAGGGGTTGGTGCTGAACCTGGGAAGTTTCTGATACCATCTCCATCATTGTCGACGTAGCCAGCATCATCTAGAATCTGATTGGCTATAGTGTCATTTTCTGGGAAGTCTGTTTCAGAGTTGTACAAAGCTGGGAAGAACACTTCTGGAATGGCTGCAGTTGTTGGAGTTCCAAAACCAAGCCTACCAATGTTGATTAGTCCTGTCCTGTCGATTGCATAGGCCATAGCCCTTCTGACATCAATGTCATCTAGACCTGGAACAGTGAGGTTGAAGCCCCAAACATAGTCCCACTGAGATGCAACACCAGTAACTAGTTGCAGTTCAGGTGCATTTAGAATTTCATTGACATATGCACCAAAGACCTCGTAACGCTCTGTGTCTGCATCGCCTGCCCTCATTGCAAGAATTCTTGCATCTTGGCCAATGACAACATCAATCCTGACTCTTTCGATATTTGGTAGTTGACCAACGTATGGATTACTTGGACCCCACCAGTCATCATTCCGTACAAGTTCAGTGTACTCATCTGGTACACGTTCAACATACTTGAATGGTCCAGAGCCAACATGAGCTGTAACATTGTCTTCGTCATCCCATCGAGGATCTTCAGCTGATATACCGTCCCAAATATGCTTAGGGAGAATGTACATCTGCCCAAGATTGTCAACAGCGAATGAGAATAGCTGGTTAAACACACAAGTGACTGTGTTTCCGGAAGCTGTTGCAGAAGTAAGACTCTGCATGATGCTCCACCAGTTACCAATGGTTTCTGGTGCATCTCTGATATACTCAAAGGTGAAAGCAACATCTTCTGCTGTCAAAGGTTCGCCATCGTGCCAAGTCACACCTTCTCTAATATCAAACGTGATTGTAAGACCGTCAGCCGACACTGAGTAGTCTTCTGCCAACCACGGTATTAAGTTAAGGTCGTCATCAGTTGATAGAAGCGTATCATATACCAGCATGTCATACCAGTGAGACCTTTCACTTCGCCATGTGAGCGGATTGAGTTCACCGATATCTGACGAGTAAGCCATGACAAAAAGCATCTCTGCGTCAGCTTGAGCAGCCGCTGGGATGCTTATCGCTGGAAAGAATAAGAACATCGCGATGACGACGTAACATAGTTTACGTCTTGTATTCAATTCTCTATCCTCCATATAGGGAAAGAGCATTTCCACTTTCCGAATTTACATAGGTCAAAACAAGTCCTTTAAGCATTTCGAACAACGCGGATGACTCTTCTACACTCAAAGAATATTTCGGTTTCAAATCTAATATTCAATGAACCTTCGAAACTACAAAAGATAGCTTTAGGTAAAAATGTTCTTGCATTCAGGGTAAAGGTCGTATATCCTAGTCAAAGCCATTCCTGATTTCATAGCTTCGTGAAGTGATTTGGTGCCGGGGGTTTCCAGAAGAAGTAACCTTGTTTTATCACTTGATATGTCACCATATTCTGCAGCTATTGTTCTTACAAATACCCGCTCTCCAATCTCGCCTTCCACTAAGATGTCTTTTGGGTTACAATTAGTAATTAATGAGGACGCCAATACAAAAGAATGAATCTCTTTTCGATTTGCAAGAATTGTTTCTTCACGTCGTAAACTATATGGTGTTCTTGGGATGATTAACATAATCGCTGATAACGGATCTGCTTGGAGGCTCCGAAGTTTTGGCCGCAGTTCTTCATCAAGCTCTTGACCATTCCAGCGATGCAGGATTAAATCACTTATCAGTTGCTGGACAGCTTCTGTGTTTTCGCAATCAATATACTCCCCATCATACTCCTCGATATCGGTGATACTGAGATTTGCATAACGAGGTCTCCATAACAAGAATCTATGGTCACTGTCACTTATGACTGCGGAGAGCTCCTCATCGACGAATGAAATCGAAGTCAACTTTTCTGACCCTATAACTTTCTCTGCTTTCCATAATATTCTCCTAAACGGTCGATAAAGAATCTTGACTCGAACTAGGGTTTCTAGATTTTCCTTTTTGAAAACTCCCTGTTTTCGCGTTTGTCGCTCAAGAAATTTCGTCAGATTTTCTGTGCTATAATCTGACGCTTCAAAGACTTTCATTATATTCACCTAGACCTTGCAATACTGCCCTCAGATAAGCAGTTCGTTGAAGGCTAGAACGGGAGGATATATCTCTTTGATTTGATACCCTAATCAAAGTGGTTTCAATGTATGATGCAGTGACTGACTTCATTGACAAAAATCTTGATGATTCAATTAGTGCTCTTATCAAACTATGTAGAATTCCATCTGTAGCGGCAAAAAATGAGGGTTTGGAAGAAACTGCTACGCTTGTAGAGAGAATGCTGCAGGATATTGATCTAGAAACAGAAATCCATCCAACCTCAGGAGCTCCTGTTGTGACTGGTTGGTGTGATGTAGGTGCAAAAAGAACCCTACTCTTCTATGATCACTATGATGTTCAACCTGCTGAACCTTTTGATCTCTGGGACTCGCCACCTTTCGACCCTGAGATTCGAAATGGACGGCTCTATGGACGTGGTATTGCCGATAACAAAGGTGACACAACCTCAAGGATATGGGCTCTCAAAGCGTTCAAAGAAACTGGTACAGAATTCCCAGTTAATATAAAATTCGTAATTGAAGGTGAGGAGGAGATTGGCAGTGTTAACCTTCCTGAATATGCTGAGAAGAATACAGACTTCATTACAGCAGATGGAGGGATTTGGGAGTTCGGTGGAGCTGGTATTGACGGAAGACAGGAGGCATGGTTAGGCTTAAAGGGCATACTATATGTGGAACTTGAAGTTGAACGCCTTGCAAGAGATGTGCACTCCAGTAATGCTTGTATCCTTCCCTCAGCTGCAAGTCGATTGGTATTAGCTCTTAATTCATTAAAGGATGCGTCAAGTCGAATCTTAATTGAAGGATTTTACGACAACATCAAACAGCTTACTGAGTCAGAACTTGAAGCAATAATGAAAATCGACCTTCATGAACAACAATTCAAGAAAGTATACAAAATTGAAGAGTATCTAAATGGCCTAAAAGGGGATGAGTTGAAAAAAGCCTACTATGGAAATCCCACTTGCAACATCTGTGGTCTTACCAGTGGCTATCAGGGAAAGGGCTCAATGACTGTCCTTCCTGCTAGGGCATCATGTAAGGTTGACTTTAGACTTGTTGAGGGGATGCACCCTGATGATATATACAACAAGTTAAGGAAACATTTGGATGAGAAAGGATTTACGGATGTTAAAATTCCCTACCTTGAAGGGTATCCCGCTGCGAAGACCCCTATTGACCATCCTTTTGTTAAAATAGTAGAGACTGCAAACAAACGTGTCTTTGGTGATTTAGTAATTCATCCAACAAGCCCCGGTTCTGGACCCCTATACCTCTTCAATAACTACGTACCAATGATATCAGTTGGATGTGGTGACTATGAGTCAAAGGCTCATTCACCCAATGAGAGTATTGTGATTGACAACTATCGTATGGCCATGCATAGGCTTGTTGCAATCATGGATGAGATGAGTAGGTGGTGAGATTCAGTTTCTCTATCATGTAATGTATTCAAGGGAGTGGGGGTCTGATGAGTACATCCCTCTCCCATTGAACTTCGTATGAGTAGTTTATCTTAAATTCATCTCCAGCTCCAATACTGGCTTCCCATTCGATTACACCTAGTTCTTCCTTCTTAATGGGTAGGCTGGGTTCTGATAGGTCAACAATTATTTTCTCAGAATTACTATGAGGTATGACGTCCACAACCCTGATTGCTATCTCTTGTTTTGAGAAGTTGTGTATATCAAGCGAGTACTTGTATCCTCGCTTCTGTTTACCACGTGTCAGCCCTGCTTTCTCCGTGTCCTTCTCGATTAGCTTCTTCTCTGCTTTTACATCATAAGCAACTCTTGTCCCAAGCCTAAACTTTTCTCGAGGTGCTATTAGATCTAGGTGTGTTTCTCCAATGAAGTCACCCGAGGCATATACTTTGACATCTCCAGGAAGTAGTACCGCATCTTCATTGGTAATCTCATCTTGAGCCACAACCTCTGCCATTTCTGAAGCGTTCCAAAAGTGTAACCGCCTTGATTCAAACTCCTCGAAAGTAAGCGTGATAGGGTGAGGATCATTATCGGCAGGAATGGTGACTTCTCCAGGTACTTCATAGACTGTGACTCCACCAAGGGACTCTGAAGTAACTGCATAATCCTCTACCATGTCCAGTAATGGTTCTTCCTCTGCTTCCATCAGCATCACACCTGTGTCCTCTGCATAGTCACGTTCCATCTTCATAGATTCGTAGATTTTCTTAGTTGGTACTCTCGCAGTTGCTACCACTGGTCGGAATACATCAATGTAGAATGGATTGGGCTTAACTGCTTCAACTGGTTGAGCTGATGCAGTCGAAACAGTAAGCTTTACATCTTTCCAATTTTCAAGAGTTTGATTCCTTATGACTGCGATTCTCTTGACTGATGATTTCCTTTCTCCTATATCGACATCATATGTTGGTTGCCATGATGCTGTCCTCAACTGATATGTTACTTCCAATTCGAGAGGCGTGTTACCTTTCACATCAAAGTTAATGAGGGCTTCATTGATTGTCTCTGTTCTTCGTTGTCCTTGAATCCTATTGATGTTGTTTTGAACTGCAGTTATTTCTGCGTTAATCGTTTCAAGCTTATCTTCTAGCTCTCTAACTATTTTTTTCGAATCTCGAATAAGATCGCTCCAAATCTTGTCCATTTTTGTCATTTGATCCATTGCAGTTTCTCCAACTGAGAACCATTTCCCAAATTCAGAACTAAACTGCTTCATTACACCATTCAAACGTTCCCCTCTAGATTGTTGGAGATGCAGCTTGTCTTCAGTAAAACCCCGCTCCCGTTCCAGCTCTTTGAGCTTGTCATATAGCTCCTTGACATCACCTTCAGGTTCGTAAGTCTTACTGACTTGTTTTACATCAATTCCTCTGAGAATTGCATTGCCCCTTCCTTTCACTCTGAAACTCTCTGGTTCTGCATAACGACTGATTCCAGATACCTTGACTGTTTGCTCGCCAGAAACAAGTTCAGTTTTTCCAATTCTAGTTATTCGTGCTCCGTCGCGAAAAACCGTTACCAGCGCTATCTCTGTAGAAATCTCTCTCATCTTTTAGCCTCCTCAAGGTAATGGTGGATTGATATTGACACCTTTCTCCCAGAGTACTTCATAATCATAATTGATGCTCTTCTTTTCCTTTGGATCAATTTCCCTATGCCACTCAATCACACCAAGGTCATGTTTCGCAGCCGCGAGTTTCTCCCAGTCAATCTTGACTTCAATCTCGGGGCTTAAACTGTGAGGAATTCTATCGAGAACATCAATCTCTATTTTTCTCTTTGAGAAGTTGTGAATCTCCAATCTATAATTGTAAGAACGTCTTAACTTACCACGTAGAACGCCACTTTTCTCCATCTCGCGATTAACGAGTTTCTTTTCCGCCTTTACATCATAGGCTAATCTAGTTCCTATCTTAAATTCCTCTCTTGGAGAAATCTGGCCAACAGATGTTTCTCCTATGTAATCTCCATCTGAGAATACCTTCATTTTTCCTGGAAGGATGACATTATCATTATTCACAACTTTATCCTGAGCCACAACTTCAGCCATTACTTCAGCATACCAATAGTGAACTGTCGAAGTTCCGAGTTCTTCCTCTAATAGAGTAACTGGATGTTGCTCGAAGTCGGAAGGGATTGTCGTCTTCTTTGGTAGCTCATAAACCGCAATACCTGATACTGTTTCAGTTGCTTCTGCGAATTCTTCTTCTATTTCTGGGGGCGGTGCAGGAGGTGCAAAAGCACCAACTCCTGCTGGAGCCATTGATGGTCTTGGAAGTCTATCCATCTTTGCACTGGGTTTTTCTACCAAGGCTGGATCATAAGCAGTGATGAAGAATGGCTTGCCCTCAATTGCTTCTACTGGTCGAGCAGTGGCAGTGGAAATAGTAAAAGCAACATTTGACCACTCTTCTTCCGTTCGATTGCTCACTAGAGCAATTCGTCGAAGGGTTGCCTTCTCAGGAAGTAGGTTCACGTCGTACCGAGGAGTCCAAGACGCTCCCTGCGTTTGGTATGTAAGTTCTAGTTCAACCTCGGAGGGTGACGATACTTCCAATCCCACCTCAACTGTATAGGTTGAAACAGTCCTCCTTTCTGATTTAATTTGGCCAATGTTGTCCCTCAAAACCTTCATTGTATCATCCAGATTATCAAGTTCTTCGCTTAGTCGCCTAATCTCCTGTTGTATTTCACTAGTAAGTTTGGTTGATTTTTTATCCATCTCATTTAATGATTTTAGATCCCCTTCATTCGCTGCGTAAACCATACCAAAATGGTTGGAGAACTCAGTAACCATATTACTGACTTGAAGAAGTCTAGTTTGTTGGAATTCAATCTCATCCTGGATGCCAATACGTTTCTTTTCCAAGTCTTTTAGTTCATCATATAATGGCTTAATGTCTGCTGATGGTTCATAAACTTCAGTTTTGCTCTGAACATCTATGCTTGAAAGTTTAGCAGGTCCTCGACCCTTCACTCGAAAGCTATCTGCTTGAGCATAACTAGTTATACCTGAAACCGATACTCTTCGCGGTCCGGATTCCAGCTTGGTTTTACCAATTCGTGTGACTCGTGCCGCATCGCGAAATACAGTGACTCCTGAAATTTTGGTCTGAAGATTTGTCAAGTCCGTTCTCCTTTATTGGGGATGAGCAATACACCATTTATCCTTTAGCTCAATGTTCGGTGAGAAGCCCCAATTCAATTGTTATCGTTCCAAGGTAGTTTAATTGAAAAGCAGCATCCAGGTTTATCTGAATTAATTAGATTAATACTTCCATCCTCTGACTCTATAATTGTCTTTGATAAATACAAACCCAAGCCCTTACCTTCAGGACCTGTGGTTACGCCTCTCTCAAATAAGTTCTCTTGAATATCAGGACTGATGCCTGGACCATCATCTGAAAAAAGAACTTCAAAATTTTCACCAGCTCTATGTACATTGATCTCCACATTTGGACAATCACCAGCATGCTGAGCTGTATTGCGGAGTAAATTCTCAAAGGCTAATGCAATAAGCCTCCCATATTTCGGAGCACGTTGACGAATACCACTTTCAACATTGAATGACACCCTCATCCCTTTGAATGCAACCTCGGCTCGTTTTCCTATTTTTTCCAGAACAGTCACAATATCTGCATCTAGTTCTTCTTCAGATATTGAAAATATGTGAAGCAAGCTTCGCATTCTATGGGCTGCAGCATAGGTTGATTCAAGGAATGCAGCTTGTTTTGGCTCTCCATTTGACATTTGGGAGAGTTCGATTCCACCGAGTATCATTTGCACATCGTTACCGAGGTCATGTCTGAGAAGACTTGTATAAATCTCCAACTCCTTGCGTCGTGCCTCAAGATTCCTATTACTTCTTTCAAGACTATTTGAATAATAATCCTGATTCCAAGAGGTGAACATCAACAGAATAGCTATGGCAATATAGACCAGCAACCCCTCTAGAGCATCAGTAAACAGAATGCCTGTGTGTGAAATTGATAAGATAAGTAGAGCCACGAACAAGCCTGCTGCTAGAAGAGATTGCTTCTTAATCGAAATCAATTGAGTCGCTATTAGGACTGAAAGAACTGGCCAGGTCAATATTTGAAATGCTAAAGCCCCTCTAGTCCATACTGCTTGAAGAGAGATTGTTATTATAGGAATACATGCTGCACAAATGATTGTTAGAGCGGATGATAATCTAAGATGCGTTGTGCCGCTTAATAGATACATTCCAGCTGCGTAAATTGTTAAAATTGAATAAAATGGAATTCCTTGTACTGGATCACTTGTGTATTGGAGGATAGGGAAGACACAAACTGCTGCAAATAAAGCAGTTCTAAGAAATCTTGCTCTTCTTCTTTGACCGCCATCAGTTATTTCTGCAGATGGCCTTGTGATTATTTTAGGCAATTCTACTATTCTCTTGAATACACCTGCCTTCTTTGATGGATTCTTTTGTGCATCCCTCAATGCATTGCGCTCCAATTTCCTAAGAATCTCCTAACCCTTGTGTCAATTGGTTGCAAACCATTCCAACACAAAACCACCATTGGAAGGTTGTGTCTGGCCTGAGACTCTTTTCTAGATATATTATTCATGACTATTTGAATATTTATGGCTATGTATTATGATAATAAAATATTTTATATTATAATATGTTCATATTTTCACACATATTTAAAAAACAGGAGTATAATAGAGTGAGCAGAGACAGTAGCACAATCACACGTGATGGCACCTCATCTTGGACGAGATCTACCCAATCAACTAATAGTTTGAACTCCCTGTCATTCATGGAAATAAGATTACGGAGCATCAGCAAAGCTATTGATGAGGTCAAGACAAAACGTGCGCGGCTTGAACAAGATCTACGTCTAGGTCATGTACCTGAATCTGAGTATGCAAGCTCGTTGCTAAAACTCATTGTTGAGAGTAACTCATTATCAAAGGAACGAGAAACGATAGCTGAACGGGTTAAGATGCTTAGAAATAAAGGTCTTATTCATCGTTAATCATACAAGTGGCACGCGACCATTCTCCCATTTCCTGCATCCTGTAATTCTGGCTCCTCATTTGGACATCTTTCAAATGCTTTTGGACATCTTGGATGAAATCTGCAACCGCTTGGTGGATTTATTGGACTAGGAATTTCTCCTCTTGGAACTGCTTCAGCTTTCTTGACTTTTGGATCTGGAATTGGAATTGCACTCATCAGACCTACCGCATATGGATGGAGGGGGTCTTCGTAAATACTATCTTTGTCAGCAACCTCCACAATCCTTCCAAGATACATTACAGCAATCCTGTCACAAACATGTCTAGATGTAGCTAAATCATGAGATATGAATAGATATGTGAGATTAAGCTCTCTCTTGAGATCCATCATCAAATCAAGAATTTGAGCTTTGATGGATACATCAACCATCGCAACTGGCTCATCTGTCACTACGAACTCAGGATTGAGGATTATTGCTCTTCCAAACACAACACGTTGTTTTTGTCCTCCTGACAATTGGTGCGGGAGTCGGTTATAGAATGAGCTCGCAGGTGATAGACCAACGCGTTCAAGTATCTCCTCTGTTCGACTCT
>JAEORI010000317.1 GCA_016840965.1 Candidatus Thorarchaeota archaeon
AAACAAAACAGGGCAACTAATTTTCTTCTCTTGCCCTGAAATGCATCATAGTCTATAGGTGTCACAACCAATTGGGATCGCCTTCTCGATTTGCTCTCACAATCAGTGACTCTCTGACCGCTGATATCCTTCTAATAAACCGCACTTTTATAGCAGGAACCAGTATCTTCTTCACCATGAAACTAAAGATAATCCCATTCTTTTCACCTATCTCACCTGAAGGCACTAAGGATCAGGTGATCAATCAGCTTTCACTAACCAAGGCTGAGATTATCGAACCTGCAGATTTTAAATTCGAAACTAAGACTGACAAGAACTATATGTTCATTGGAACAGGAGGGACTGAGAATGCTGTTGCAGAATTCTTATTGAAAAATCCCATTCCTCCTCCAGTGATTATTCTCAGCTATGACCTTCGCAATTCCCTCCCAGCTGCTATGGAGATTAGATCATATCTCGAACAAAGAAATCTTGAAACAAGGATAGTCCATTCATCACTCCCTGAGCTTATCCAGATGATTTATGAGTGGTGCGATTTCGTTGAGATACTTAACCAGTTGGAAGGAAGTAGCATTGGTATTATAGGCCTACCCTCTTCATGGCTTGTCGCGTCACATGTTAATTCAAATAAAGTGAAAAATCAATGGGGTCTAACTACAAAACAGCTTCCACTTGACGCACTCATAGAGTCTGCAAAATCAACTGGGAAAACAGATTATTCAGACTCATTCAAACAATCCTCTGCATCATGCACTCCTACTGATGATGAGCTTCGAAAGGCTGGCCTAGTGGCTCAAGCTCTCATTGAATTAGTACGTAAACACAAACTGAATGCAGTCACTGTTGAATGTTTTAGTCTCCTTATGGAAACAAGTATTTCAGGATGTTTTGCGCTCTCTCTCCTAAATGACCTCAAGGAATCAACAGCCGGATGTGAAGGTGATGTTCCAGCAACTTTCACAATGATGCTAGGACGAATGCTTACAGGTAAACTAGGTTTCATGTCGAATGTGACACATGTTGAAGAAAAAGAAAATACTGCAATATTTGCTCATTGTACAATTCCTATGTCTCTAGCTGAAAGATATGAGATCACATCTCATTTCGAAACTGGATTAAGTATTGGAATACGTGGGACATTTGCGCATCAACCCGTCACTGTCTTCAAGGTATTTGGAGAAGATTTGAGTGAGTATTGGGTTTCTGATGGTGTCATATTAGAGAACTTAGTGAATGAAACTGGATGTAGAACACAGATTCGCGTTAAATTAGATGAGAAAGTTGATTATTTTTTGAAGCGGTCATTAGCAAATCATCATATTGTTTTTCCAGGAAAACACGCTGAAAAGATACGCAGGTTCTTCTCATTTGTTTAGAGTGCTAGTTTCATTGTACATAAAGAGAATAAACTGAAACAAAGTGGTTCTCTTTCATTCTTAATAAGGTCCTATAAGGAAGTCTTAAGTCCGGCTCAAAAAAGGTAGAAGCTTCTCATCCCTACAAATTAGACTGCAAATCCACCAATCGAATCTCTCTAGACATTCTTTGTTTGTTATGTCTTTCGAGAGAAGAAAAATCGGAGTCGCCTGAAATGCTATTACCACCATTTCAGACAGCTGATAAAATTCAGAGAGTTATGTGCAAAACAGGAACCCCTACATTGGACAGCCTACTTGATGGGGGATTTGAAACAGGGCTCATCTATCTTTTTTATGGTTCTGACCATTTTCAATATAATCTCCTCAAAGCAGCTGTCCATGCACAGCTTCCCCTTTCAGTAGGGGGATTATCAAGTCCAACTGTATTGATTGATAGTTCGAATATGCTGGATTTTGTGAAGATAAGAGACATTTCCTTTCAACTTGGACTTGAGCCAGAGGAAGTGATGGACATGATCTATATATCTCGAGCCTTCAATTCGACTCAGACCTATGACTTGGTCATCAACCATCTTGATGAATTCTTTAATCGAATACAAGCAAAAATGTTAGTCCTTCCTGGTCTTGTTGACCTCTTTATCAATGAAGGCTTGGATGCTGATAGAACAAGACAGATGACTCATCTATCTGCAAGAATCAATGCTTTCACACTAAGGCATGACCTTGTCACACTTATTTCAACGAAAATCGATGGCAATAAATCAGAAACGCCTTCAGTCGGAACAGCATTGACTAGTTCAGCTCAAGTCCACATTCGTGTTGATGAAACTCCAATGCGTACTGTGTATTCACTCACAAAACATCCAAGCTTGCCTAACCGTAGTGAATCTCAAGTAAAAATGGGCTCTGCTTTTGGTGTTACTCTTCCTCTTGATTACTTCTTTAGGGACGAGTCAACCACTTAACTTCCAGATAGACAAAGAATTTACCAACCTAAATTAAAATCAGTATGATCGTCTGTAAGTTCTTCTTTGGGCTTTTCTCCAGAAAGTCGCAATGGGAATTCGATAAACGGATCGATTGACAATCCAACCTCCATTACAACTTTGAGAACAAGCGAAGTCTTGATGAGTCTACTTTCAAAAGGAATCACTGTACTCCAATCATGATGAATCGTTTCCTCAAGCCAATGGTCGAAATCATTGCTTGTTATTGGAAAATGTTTCTCGTTAATCACAATCTTGGAGTCTAGTTTAGTTCCCTTGCACATCACATCTTCTCGTCTTAAGATGTCTAATCGTACTCCTTTTACTCGCGATCGTTCTTTTACAAGAAATCTGATTTCGAATCCTCGCTCTGGTCTAAGAATATCTGTTCGAATTTCAGCTTGAAGATTTTCTGTTTCTCTTTTTATTGGCGTAGTTTCAGAAATGGATTCTGGGATGTATTGTGGGGCTGGTGCTTTTACATTAAGCTCAATCTTTGATTTTGGATCCAATGCTCGGTCAATCTCAACAACAGCTTCGATAGTATAGTCAATACTTCCGCGAAAGCCTACATGGACTGGCGGAATATTATCAGGTAGTCTGAATTCATACTCGAATCTTGCATCACCAGAGTAAAATTGTCCCCCTTCACAGATTGGGATGTCTTTACTTAGAAGTTCATGAGTTTCGCTGACGTGGACCTTCCCAGCTTGATAGTGTGTGTATTCCTTTCCACGTACCTTCAACACAATTCTATTACATGTAAAATCCTTGTCAGTGGTAACTAGGACATATCCACCAACCAGATCCCCTGGGAAATATTGGTCTTTCTCCGTGTAGATTGTCACTTCCCGCATTTTTGATTAAACCACCTACTATTCTCTGATTCATTATGAGTGTAAATATCCTTTTTCTAAAGCATGTTTCCTAGTGCGCACCAGACCGAAAGAATAATATTAACAATTGTTAACTATATTTTTATGAAACGAGTGTTTTATGGACTTAGTATTATTATTACATTATCCATTTTGATTTACCCAATTGTTGGCCATGTTCCCGTTTCTGCTCAGGATGGTGAAACATTGGAAACAGCTTTCTTCATTGAAGATCCTACAAAGAGTTGGGTGATATATTCTGAATTGCATGAAGGTGCAGAGCCCAGATATTTTGGGTTTGAAATGGAGGCTGGTGAAAGAATCAGAATGTTGCTTTCAATTCCTGTTACTGAAAAACCGGATGAGTTTCAACCCTCCATTGCTCTGATGGGTCCTGGGCTTACAAATTCCAGTTCAATTCCTGCATTTCTAGAAATTCCAGAATCAGCAGGCGTAATGATTTTCAATAGTGAACCAGCAACTCCTGAATACGAAGGGTTCACTCCTACAAGTTTCTATGCGCTCATTGATGTCGACATGGAAGTTGCGGCAACTGGTGAGTACTATTTTGCCGTCTTCGAAGATGATGAAGGTGGTCTGTTTTCTGTTGCTCTTGGTTATGTGGAATCTTTCACTCTGGATGAATGGTTGCTTGTACCTTTCAGCGTGATGACCATTCATCAATGGAATGGTCAAAACCTGTTTTTCATTTTAGCTCCAATGATTATCAGCATCATAATTGGTTTAGCCTATCTTTTGTACAAGCGGAATGAACTAATGGAACTAGGAAATATTGTAACATGGTTAGGCGCTCTAGGTGCAGTGCTATTCTTTGGTAGTGGCATAACAATCTTCTATCAGATGGCAATTGCTTCACTAACAGCAATAAATGCGCAGATGATAATAACCGCAATCTTTGGAATTATACCACTTCTCTTAGGTTTCTTTACACTACGAATTGTTTTGACCGATGATTGGAAGATCCAACGCAATAAACGTTTGAGATTGCTTGTAATAGGTGTGATCTCTCCATTCCTCTGGGCAGGTCTATTGATTGGTCCAGCGTTAGTAATCATTACAGCTGCGCTTGCTTCAATCAAGCCATCTTACAAGTATGATACGACTCCAATTTCTCAATAGAAACTTGCATCTGGTCAATCATCGAGTATTGAGATACTCATATGGTATTTTCTCTCCCCTAACGAAGATGAAAGCTCCTGAATCAGAGAAGGTCAAAGCCAGACCGCCTAAGAAGGGCTCTCTATCTTCTTCAACTAATGGTCTATTGAGAAGAATCCTTTTTGTACACATCATCGCAAGATCGTGTGTGACATGTAGATGAGTGATGGCTTCTTTCTCAGTTAATATCCTATCCACCGTATCTGCCATCAATCTATCTCGATACTGATGGAATTGTTCCATTCGGTCCCCAAAGCTATCATCCACCCATCTGTTTACAAAATCAGTGACATTTCTCCCATCTGGATGAAGATTCGTCCAGACTGCTCTCTCAATAATTTGAGGTCCAACTAGGGCTGGCAATGGGTCGATATCAATAACCTCCCCTCCTTGTTGTGTGAAGCCCTCAGCAATACCTTCTGCAGTTTCAAAGCATCTTGGCACAAAGCTCGTGAAGATGTGCATCTTTCCTTTTCGAGTAATCCTTTTGCCTAGTTCAAAAGACATCCTCTTCCCAAGTTCAGTTAGACCTCCACTCACCATCTCCTCGTGGTCTTGAAGGGT
>JAEORI010000318.1 GCA_016840965.1 Candidatus Thorarchaeota archaeon
TCAGCAGCATACAGTTCTTTAATTCCAATCAATACCATACTCTCATCAATTGCAGGTACTGCATTTTATTCATTAATTGCTATCATAGCCTACAGGAGCAGTGGCAACTCTCTGAGAGCTGTCACCTTGGGCGGAATTTCCACAAGTAAACCAAATCTCATGAGAGCAGTATCTGTAAACATTGTAAGTCCGCTCCAATCGATGATTCGAAAGGATCTCAAGTTAGCAACAAGAAATATCGGTTCAGCATTCATTTTTGCGGTTCCAATCTTTCTCATTGTCATGCTTTTTCCCATGCTTCAATACTGGCGTGGTCCCGGTGGGTTCCTTAGAAGTATGAGCGCAATTACTGCTGTTGAGTACGCAAACCTATTCGGTGGCATCTCACTCGTATCAATTCTGATGTTTGATACGCAAGGAGCTTCAGTTCATGAAGGTCTTCCATTGAGTTCGAAAATAGCTTTGAAATCGAAGACAGCTATTATGATTGTGCCATATATTATGGCTATGATTGCGTTGGATATAGTAATCCTGATTAATTCACCAATCTCTCCCTTGTTGCTCCTGATACCTTTAGTCCAAATACCCTGTGGATATGTAATCGGAATGACAGTAGGTGCTTTCGTTTACAAAGTCAGAGGTGGTGGACGGGTAGTAGCAGTAAATGTGACCTCCGATCAAGCAATGGGATTCGGATCTGCAGCTATCGGAGCATTAGTTGGTATAGTACCTCTATTGGGATATGGTCAGGCGATGCTCTTCACTGGGTTGCAAATCATCAGCCTAGTCGTACAAGGTTTATTTGTTATTTTAATGGTCATTGCTGCATGGAGGCTAATTCCTAAACTTCTCAAGGATTGAAGCAACTAGACTAAAATAATTACAAAACCACCTTGATGGCTCAACCCACTAAACCTTACATGTATTATCTTTCAATAAAATCGAAGCAGAATCAATCTACGCTCAAGGATATTGAGTTCAATGTTAGAGGATGAACCCATTCAAGAAGAATTATCTGTATTCCAGAGGGTTCGCCAAATTCTGTTTGAGCCAACAGAATCTATACATTCTGATGTTCTTCGGATGAAGACTAGGCTCCTGTCTTTTGCACTATTCCTTATTGTTATTCTTCTGCCAATTATCCAGATTTTCCTTGGCATCTTTTTTGGTAATGTTCCACTATTTTTCCTAGCAACTGCTTTATTCTTCATGATTTACTTAATTAGTAGAACAAAGCATGCTGTTATTGCAGGTATGATTACAACCTTGGTCTTGGCTTTAATGCCTTACCTTTTTCTTCTAGTGGAATTCAACCGAGAACCGATGAGAGTAGCCCTAAATGTGATTATCTGGCCAGTTATTGCTGCGCTTTTTGGTAGTCAGTGGCTTACAGCAAAGTTAGAGGCTTTGCTCATCTCTGGTGAAACTTTCGGACTACTTGTTTTCTGCAATATTCATCCAGATATTGGACTTATGATTGCAATAGAACCTATAATAGATCAGGCAGCTCTGTCTCTTGTTGTACTGATCTTTACATGGTCATTGAACTACTATGTGAACCAACTTGAGGAACATAAGAAGTTCCTCGAACAACGCCAGCGAGAACTTGAGGTTTATACATCCGTACTCACACACGATTTAGGTAATGACATGCAAATTGTTAGAGGTCATATTGAACTTCTCAATGAAACTATGGATATACCAATGGACAAGGAGTCATATATGATGACAACTCTTGCGGTGAGTGAGAGGATGTCTCGAGTTATCAAGTTATTTTCTGTTGTAGGCCGTGCAAGTGAGTATGATTTTCTTGAAACCCTTCAAACCATGGCTGACCGCGCCAAGCAAGCAAGTGGCGGAACCAAGGTCAGTCTCCTCTTAGAACCTGATATTCGGTCTGCTGATATTCGTCCCGGCATTCTTCTTCCACTAGTATTAGAGAACCTCCTGAGGAATACAGCTGACTATGTTGGTACGAGTGCTGTTGTAACTATCCGACTAGGACTTGTAGAGAAGACACTGATTATCACATATCGTGATAATGGACCTGGCATAGATCCGAAAATTAGGGATAAGATCTTTCAGAAGGGCGTGACAACAAAGGGCGAAGGAAAGGGTCTCGGTCTATATCTATCAAAAAGAATTGTTGAGTCCTATGGTGGTACAATTGAAATTTTAGACCAAAAAGAAGGACATGGTGCTGCATTTCTAATTTCAGTTCCAGTTCTGTGAGTAATAACTTGGTTTAATTAGAAAGAAGAGCATAGCTTCTGGATATGGGACTTAGCTTTCGAAAGTATCCTCTGACGACAATTTTTGGAATTTTAGTGGTCTTTCTCTATTGTGTGTTCACATTGGTATCATGGGCTCTCTATCCTGCTCCCTATGGCCCAATTACTCACTATCTCAGCCGTCTGGGTAATTTCAACTACAGTCCATTTGGAGCTTATTTCTACAACTGGGGTTGCATACTGACTGGGTTCGCGTTAATTCCATTCTTCATTGGCTTGAAGGATTGGTACACTGAAAATCCTATTCAAAGAATAATCATGATTATCGGTCAGATACTTGGCATCGCCTCTGGATTTGCTTTGGCAGCAATTGGTTTCTTTTCTGAAGATCTGGGTGATCCACATATGACTGCATCAGGCACATTTTTCAAGATTATCTTCTTCGTACTCATTCTCATCAACATAGCTCTTTTGCTTAATCCCATATTCAACAAGATAGTTGGAGCCTATGGTTTAGGAATCACACTCTCAGCCTTAGCCTTTGCACTAACAATTGAAGGTCCATCGACTGAGTGGTATACTGTCTTCGGTTCACTTATCTTCGTAGGGCTTCTTGCCATTAACAGTATGCAGCTGCAGAAAAAGCAAGATTGATTATTGCCGCTTATTGTACCGTTCAGCGGCAAATATATGGTGCTAACTTTTTGCAAATTTGTTGGTAGTCATCGACACTGACTTAAGACAGTCTTATTTGTTCATGCAAGATTCCGAGGCTACCCGATGACGCATGATAATTGGACTGCAGATGAACAGCGGAGAGACTCAAATCCAGGTTCACGTCCAGGGAAACTCGGCCTTAGCCCCAACCTCTGGAGATTGGCTGCAGTTATTGCTATTGCTCAATTTTCCACATCTCTTTGGAAATGGGAGTTTGGTATATTCCTCCAGGATAGTCTACTCTTCGAGCCTTGGCAACTAGGCGTTGTATTCTCTGTAGCTACTCTCACAGGTCTTCTTTCGAGCGGTTTCGCAGGATACATTGCGGATTTCATTGGTCGTCGATGGACTATTGCGTTGGGTTTCATTCCGGTGACCATCGGACTCCTAACATTGTCTTTCTTCCCAATTTGGCCTATTGTGCCAATTCAATATGGTCTAGTATGGTTTGGCATGAGTACTGCTCGTCTCATGGCGAGAGCCATGCCTGCTGATGAGATAGCTGCTGATGATGGTAGTTATCCTGCAAGACGTCTGATGATGGTCATGATGCCTCTCTGGTTTGTTGATGCATTTGGACCACTCACTGGAACATTTCTCTTGAGCAGAGGGTTTCAATCTGGAGACCTCCATCTGATTGGTGCTTTTGCTTCGATTTTATCATTCGTTTCCGCGATTGTTCTTATCAAAGAATCCTTAGGACCTGAAATCATTAAGAAAGCCCGTGCTGGACCTAAGATTACTTTCAGAAGATTAGGCCGTGAGTTTTGGTTAGTTACTTTTGCTATGCTTGGTATGTATTTCTGTTGGACTGCATCGACACCCTATCTTGGTAATCTTAGCGTAGGTTGGTGGAATGTTGATGATATCACCTATGGTCTTACGTGGAGTCTATTCTCCTTAACCGCCGCATTAGCTATGTATCCCGCAAGCTCATTTGCAGATCGGAATCTCAAGCGTGCATTACTGACAGGCGTAGTCGGGAATGGTTTCATTTTCATATGGTTTAGTCTCGGTAGTGGGGCGCTTATGATGTATGTAATCAATTTCTTTTGGGCAATTCCCTTTGTACTTTGGATCGGGGCAGAGAGAAGCATCATCGTTCTATCTGTGTCTAAGGAAACAAAGGGTCGCGCATTAGGAACATACGATTTCTTAATGGGGATTCTAGGGATGTTTGGCCAGCTCTTCGGAGCTCTAATTTGGGAACTTACAGACAGCCTACGTGTTGTTTATTTCGTTGCTGGTATTGGTATGTGTTTAAGCTCAATCCTACTCTTTGTTGTCTTGAGGAATGTTAATCCCCCAAACAATAAGCGAGCTTAAGGTTACTAATTGACATTCTGCCGAAAACCTTCATTTTCAGATTCGTTTCATATATAAGTAGGTAGAATTCAACTGCGTAGAAATCTACCTAGCTGTGATGTGAATGAGCAAGCAGATTAAACTGTTCCTTCCCACACCTGAAAAACTCACGCCTATTCAACTCCTTATCATGATTCAACTTCTCAAAGCCTCAAAATATGGTTATGAGATAATCAGAGGTCTTCGTGATGGATTCAAAGGTGCTTGGGAGCCAAAGACTGGAACAGTCTATCCTGCACTTCATGCATTGGTTAAGAAGGGATATATTGCAAAGAGTATCACCGATGAGAAGACACACTATTATCTCACTGACGCTGGGAGAAAAAAAATGCAAGATATCAGCGATTACGTAGCTGAGTATCTCATGATTAATTCAAGATTCATTGAATCCACAGTAAATAGCATGCCTCCGGTTTTCACTCAGGAAGTCTTTAACAAAATCCACCAGTCTGGCATTGATGAGATTCTTCCAGAGGCCACGATTCTAGATGCCATTGGACAACTACCTGATAGGAATCTGAAGAGAGCATTTCTTGAGTTGCGAAAAAATATCCTTCAGCGAAAGATGAAGCTAGTGAATAAGCAATTGAAAGATTTGGACTCATGAGGTGATTGTTTGAAAGAGTATGATATTTTAATCGTAGGAGCTGGTCCCGGAGGTTCACTTGCGGCAAAGGAAGCAGTAGAGAAAGGTTTTAGGACCATCTTCTTTGAACGGGGTCGAAAACCAGGGGAGAAGAATTCCTCAGGTTCCGGGTTAGGCCCTCGTTTGTGGCGAGAATTTGACTTCATGAAAGAACTTTCTCCTGATGTTTGCCCATCAATGAGAGCAGGTGCCGCAGCTCGGAATTACTTTGTCAATACTGACGGTGAAGTAACTGGTTACATCATGACAAAGCCTACTGATTCCGTGACATATGAGCCTGCAAAAAGCTGGATTACGATGAATTGTTACCGAAGTGAATTCGATCCTTGGCTTGCCCAGTTTGCAGTTGATGCCGGAGCGGAACTAAGAACATCAACACTTGTCACTGGTCTCTTGAAAGAAGAGGGTAAAGTTACTGGAGTTATTGATGAAAAGGGTGAGAAGTACAAGGGTTTCGTTATAGGTGCCGATGGAGCTATCTCCATGGTTGCTCAACAATCGGGATTGCGACCGAGGTGGGATCAGAAACAGGTGACGATAGTTCCACAATATGACTTTGAATGTTCACCCTCCAAGATAGACGATATAATGGGCGATGAAGCATTAGCTGTATGGTGGTCTGCTATTTTCCCTGCTTCCTATCAGGTGTTCTTCAATGATGGATTCCACATTGGATTGGGAAATTGGATGACCTGGTGGGACAAGAATCCAGTGCATTATCTTAACAAGGTTGTAAACCTGAAATACTTCAAGAGATTGGTTAGAATACTTGACGCAAAACCTAGGGAGTTTCAAGTTCACCTTTTACCATGGCAAGGCATGCCATACAATACCCACACTGATAATGTGATTCTGATAGGTGATGCTGGAGGATTTCCATGTCCGCTTGAAGCTGAAGGTATCTATCCCGCAATGATTACTGCAAGAGCTGCAATAGAGACCGCAGCTGAAGCGATATCAGAAGAGGACACTTCCAAAAAATTCCTTTCAATCTTTGACACGAAATGGATGGCTACTTCGGTGGGAGAAGATTTCAAGGCTGGTCCAGAGCTTTCAAGCATTTGGAGAGCACTTCCATTCAATCCGAAGGAGACTATGTCTTGGTTTGTCCCCATGTTCATGGAGATAATTGGAGGAATCATTGACTGGTCAGAACCACACCCGGTCAGAGTAAGGCAGATTGCCCGGAGAGTCAAACAATATCTCCCCCAAGCTATACCATTCATTATGAAAGAAGTGATTCCACTTCTAACAGCTATCTTAGGAGAAGACAAGATGGATCTGCTCACGGATCCTGAGAAACTACTAACAGAGATGCCAGAGATCGAGGAAGCTTTAGGTAAAGCTTTCATGACAACCGATGAGGAGGAATAAAACAGATGAAGATTGACCACAAGAAACTCGTGAAGAGAATTCCTGGTACTGGCGACTTCATCAGTATAGAAAACGAAAAATGTACTCTTTGCGGGCGATGCCTTATAATCTGTGTAATGAATCTCTGGAAACAACGCGATGATACAGTGTATATCGTTGATGACTACACCTCACAATGTTTGGAATGCGGAGCATGCTCCCAAGTATGTGAGAGTGATGCAATACACTTCAGATTCCCTGCTGGGGGAACTGGAATAGTCTACGAGCAAGGATAACAACGACTTAACTAGGAAACGTGTGACAAACATGATTGCAGCGGTAACCAAGATCGTTGGAGAAGAAAGAGTCTCCAACAAACAGGAAGTGCTTGATGAATACTCCGGACCCATTTCTCCGTCATTGGTTGTCTGGCCAAAGTCAACTGATGAAGTAGTAAAAATCGTGATCTGGGCAAACTCAA
>JAEORI010000319.1 GCA_016840965.1 Candidatus Thorarchaeota archaeon
TGACCCCAATAATCGATGACCTGGTCAGTAGGTGGTTCAGTCCATTCTGGAGGATGAGGAGGATAAACTAGTGGGCGGGGGTCTGAATTTCCAGCACTACCATATATGCTGTAGGCAGTGTCCCAGTATCCATCACCATTGTAATCTTCGTCTGCATACTCATCATACCAGTTCCGGTCAATGATGTTGAAGCTACCACTGTCCCTAATGGGATACGAATCTGGAAGGTATTCAGTGTAGAGAAAATAATTCATGGACACATTGTTATCATATACGGAACGTAAGTCTACACCATAGAATTCAGGTTCCCAACTATACATATCAAGGGCAATATCGTTGAGATAGATTGTGTTTACATGCGAATTCTGTTCCAAAGTAATTCCTGAACGAATAAAATCACTAATCGTGTTTTCGGAAATCATGTTATCCTCAGATTCCATAAACCAAATGCCATCGTCTCCAACACTGATTTCATTATGTGAAAGTGTGTTGTATCTGCTATAGTACGAATAAATCCCTACAGAACTACGTAGGATTGAGTTATAGGAAAAAGTAGCCTCGTCACATCCCTCTATATGGATACCGTATATTTCATTATCAATCAGGATATTTTCCAAAACGATGACGTTAGTTCCAGATGCTTCTATCCCATTTTCATTGTCGGTGCAGAAATTATTGATAACCAAGAGCGGTTGTCCAACATCATCATTGTATCCTCTAATTCCATAGTTAGAATTGTAATTGCATGTATTGTTTGCTACTATATTACCAAATGAGGAGTCCCAGATCCTTATACCATCGTAATTCTGATTACATGTATTGTTTGCAATGGTATTTGCAATCAAAACCCGACCATAGATACCATTGGTCCCTGTACTACTGCAAAGATTGCTTCTCAGTAAATTAGAGTCACACAATTCGAGGAAAATCCCGTAGTTATTATTGTCATCGCAATCATTGTCAATGACTGTATTGAAATTAGAATCATACATGTAGATTCCTCTACTATTTGAGAAGCAAGTGTTGTTCTCCACTATATTATGAGCTGACTGAAGCAGATAAATACCATGACCATTGAATGTACAGGTGTTATTGAATAGATACCCGAAACTGACATTTTCTAAGAATATTCCAGCTCCCGAGCTTGCTCCAGTCAGATTGCAGTTTTGTATGGTGAAGTTAGCGCGAGTGTCACTAATGTTGATACAGTGACCAGTTCCTCCACCCAAGTCAATTTCTAATCCTTGAATTATGTAGGGATCTGAACTAGAGCCGTTACCCATCCAACCTTCATCTAGAGCAGTATCACTAAAGTTTGCATCTCCATGAATTACAATAGGAGTATGTGGTGTACCCGCCGAAACAACGAAATTTTGAATCGAATCCTGTAATGGATGTGCTAAGGAAAGTGGAATATCTTGACTATAGACACCTATTATTGGCATTGCAATTAATAATAAGCTGACCAAAAAGACTCCCATTTTTCGCATGTTTGTAGACTCCATTGCTAGCACGATTGCCGCTCAGTATGTAAAAGGAGTCAAATCAAGAGCTGTAGTTATGTTGCTAATATCCCACGCGACAATCAAGTAAACATAGGTCTCTGTACTTATTAATCAAAGAGGTCGAGTGATTCCTGTTTCTTGTCAGAATTGAGTATCAGATTTTAAATCATGATCTTTTTCTAACAATTGCTCAGAAAGATTCGTTGAACAACAATCGAAATAGTTAGATTTAGAAGTCAGGACTAGTGGTTAGAAAATAATATGGTTGGAGAGAGGAATTGAGAATGATATTGCTGGTTTTATGTTTCCTTAGTGGAATCCTTTTTACTGCACTAACAACATTGAGATACAACGCAAGCGGAATTGAATTAGTCGTCCTGTTTTGGTTGATGTTTTGGTTTTTTTATTCATATGTTGCAGAGATACTACGACTTAGGAATGCGGATCCAAGTATACAGAAATCTATTGATAAGGAAAATCTGTTCGAAAGAAATGACAGTTATATTATACTATTCCTCAATCTATGCACATACCTGATTCTCTGGATTTATCCATCAATCCAACCAGTTCATCCTATGGATTACATAATTGCGTACTTCCCATTTCCATTTATCCTAGTTGTTTTATACTGGGATTCTGAAAGATTCGGGAGAAAAATCGCTGAGGTAGAATGTAGGGATAAACACAAAGTTTGGTAGAAATATAGGATGAACCTCAGAAAAGACGAGTGAACAAAATAATACTAGGCTACTCAACGGATTCCCTAGTGTGTTATGATGAAATATGGAATCTATATCTCGAACTTCGCACTTCATGGAAATCCAACCAAATTCATCAAGTTAGCAGTTGCTGCTGAAGATGCAGGGTGGGATGGTTTCTTTATGTGGGACCACAATTATGTGGGAAAGAACCATTCGATTGCAGACCCGTGGATTACACTTGCAGCCATAGCAGCTCGTACCGAAAAGATACGAATTGGCACCACAGTGACTCCTCTACCAAGAAGACGTCCAGAGAAGGTGGCAAGAGAGGTCGCTACGTTGGACAATCTTTCTAATGGAAGAGTCATTCTTGGAGTTGGATTAGGTGGTTCATCTGAAAATGATTATAGAAAGTTTGGAGAAGATGTTGATCTCAAAGAACGAGCTGAGAGACTAGACGAGTCATTAGCCATTCTTGAGGGTCTTTGGTCTGGAAAACCATTTTCATTCTCTGGGAAACACTACACTATTGAGAAAGTCACATTCAATCCTCGCCCTATTCAGCAGCCTCGTGTACCAATATGGTGTGCAGGAACGTGGCCAATAAAAGCTCCATTCCGAAGAGCAGCAAGATACAATGGTGTGTTTCCATTATCGATGAGTGAAGACATGTCTCTAGAGGAATATTTCGATGTAACTAATTATGTCAAAAAGCATCGAGAATCTATGAAGGACTATGACATTGTAATTATGGGGATATCCAGTGGTGATCCGGAAAAAGACTCATGGATCAAGGAATCCGAAGCTCTTGGTATGACCTGGTATGTTGAAGTCATGATGGGTGATAATTATGATAAGTTCTTGGAAAGAATTGTGAAGGAGCCCTTTTGAAAAGATACTACAGTGAATACCTATGCCTGTCCAGGAACTCCTGCTTCTTTGCAGGATTGTAGATAGTGAAGGTTCTGTACTACCAGCGACCAGTCTTCTTCTTGTCCCGTTTGTGAGCATTGTGATGTGCTTTCTGTGAACTGAACACGTGCAGATTGCTCCTACGATTGTCAGACTTGTCCCGATTCTTGTGGTGGACAACCTCGCCTTTTTGAAGTTTCCTTCCTAGCTTCCTCTCTGCTACATGCCTATGGACAGGTATTCCGGAGTCAGCAAAGCGTTTGTACCCCTTTTTGTCCTTCTTGAATAGCCCCATATCCGCGATATGTGTTGATTTGATAAAAACCTATATCTTATTCATCCTGAAGCTTTTGCTTGAAGAAATGGACTCTTGCTGCGAGGTTCCGGACAGTGGAATATTTGTCTAATGACACATGTCCAGCAATAGGTTCTATTATCAATGAAAGATCGTGATTTCGTGCATACAGTCGATTTGCAAATTCAAGAACTGGAGGAAGTGGAGTTCGACTGTCATTTGCAGCTTGAAAGATAGCAAGAGGGGCTTTGACATCATCAACTTTCGAAATGGGGGAGAGTTTTAACATCAAGTCCCGGTTCTTCACCGGGTCCCCCCACATGTACTCGACAAACTCCTTGAACTTCGCATCCCCGTGGTCCAAGAGATAAGTCCAATCCGCAATTGGCACTACTGCATAACCAGCAGCCCATCTGTCTGGCTGAAATGCCAATGCCGCCAAGGTCATGAATCCGCCGTATGATCCCCCTCCTATCCCCACCTTCTTGGGATTGACTGGGAAATTCTTGATAATATGGTCTGCACCTGAACTTACGTCTTCAAGGTCGGCTTCCCCAGCCTTTTGAAACAGAGCTTTCATGAATTCCTCACCATATCCCGTAGAACCACGAAAATTAGGGGCAAAGACCGCAAATCCCTCTTGAGTGAAAATCTGAAATAGCGCATAAAAGTCATCAGAGATATGACTAATTGGTCCCCCATGAATCCACATTATCAATGGATATCCTTCCTCTGGTGGTGGGGACGAGGGAAGTAATAGGAATCCGTGAATTCTCAAGCCATCATACGAGGAGGGATAATACACTGATTGTGATGCAACAACCGGAAAAGCCTCTGTGCCGATTAATGGGTCACTCCAATTTGTCAGTCGTTCTTCGGTCTTCTCCTCGAGGTCATATGTCCAAAGGTCTATTGGCTCTGCTGAAGATGTGTGTGTAAAGAAGAGAGTTTCAGCACCGTTCCATTTTCTTATTTTTAGGGGATAGTTAGTACCAATAGCGAGTTCAACATGACTCATCTCACCACTATCAATATTGATAACTGAAACAGTCGATCTACCATCCTTCGTTGCTCCTACATAGAGCTTCTTTCCGTCCAGACTCCAATGACAGAAAGTAATCTCTCCTTCGGGCTGTTGTAAGGTTGTCAACTCCATCGTCTTAGCATTGAAGATGGAGAGGTCACCATATGTTCCCTTGGGTACAAGAATTGGAATAATTGGTTCCTGGTGTTGCCACTGTGGCCAGAACCAGAAGGATACCAAAGAGTCTTGCTCAGCTATAACCTCTTTTGTATTAGGATTGAAGATAGTCATGAGTCCTTCCTGGACACCTCCAGGTCTTGATCCTAAGAGATACGCAAAATCTGGGTGTGTCCAACCAATAAACCCTGCTCCAAAGACCTCCTTTAGAACGAGCTCTGGTTCTGCATCAAGATTGTTATCGATGATTGAAACATGCTGTACTTTGTCTGTAGACCCAGCAAATAATACTCTGTCATCATCTGGAGACCACACATAGTATATCATACGTTGAGGTTCGATTTTCTTGAAGGTATGTTTCTTCACATCGTCAATGGTCTTAACTCCAGTTGTTGGCACTCGACATAATTGATGTTTCTCAGAGCCATCATAATCCACAGCAGTAAGTGTCCATTCATCATCGGATGATAGTTGTGCTTCGTATGAAGCAAGCCCTTCTGGAATGGTCAGGACTCTCTCTTGGGGGCTAGAGATCTTCGAATGATAAAGTGATACACCTCCAGTTTCAGAGAAAGCTCTATGGACAAAGACCTCTCCTTTATCTGAGATATCATGTGGCATGAGAATAAACAAGTTTGACTTCAGAGTGAACTCCAAGCGTTTGTACAGTGGTAGCATATAATCCCCTCAGATATCGAACAACTAAACGGAGTGACCAGTACTAGTTGATAATAAATCTTTCAATCTGAGGATTAGACAGGCGAAGAAAAGTACCTAGTTAATGGACGAGGTGAAAACGTGCAGTTGGACAGATTTTCATATCAAAAGAATGAACAGACAACCCTTGATGATTCTGAGTGAATAGAGTTACAGATTGTATCGATGCCTGTCCAAGAACTCTTGCTTCTTCGCAGGATTGAAACTCGACAAAGCCTGAAGGTACCCTGTTATCCGACTGAACACCTCAACACCAACGAATCCACATTTGGGACAGGGAATCCGCGAA
>JAEORI010000045.1 GCA_016840965.1 Candidatus Thorarchaeota archaeon
ATTGATATACTGACGTAATATACCTTCAGTCTTAGATCTTCTACCTAGAACCCAGCTGAGAAACATTAGACCAAGAATTATTTGTGTTATTGTAGGGTGAACAATGGCTGAAAGAATAATCATGAGTGTATATGACATCCCATCAAGTCCAATTAAGGGAGGAAATTGTCCAATTCCGATAAATGTGAAACCCCATGAGAGGGACCATTCCATTCCATATAGATTCAGAAAAACAATAGGGATGAGAACAACAATGTTGATTGTTAGAAGCAGAAATAACAAATGCGATACGAGTCTAAACTTGTAATGCTGCCACAGAAATGCCAAATTCGATATCGAATATGATTTTAAACGACCTAGAATAAATTGCACGACTGCATTTCTCTTAAGCAAACATAATATCAGAATGCTAATAGAAGCAGTTAAGCCTAGATAGTTTGGATATACAATAATTGCTCCAAGATTAAGAATTATGAGTAAAAGGAAGAGCATTCTCACAGGATCTATTAGGCGTTTGAGAAGAGATTCCTTTTTCACCTCTGAAATTACAATCTCAGATCCAATTCGAATTCTTGGATCAAGAACATAATACAAGAAGTCTGCAATAAGGTTGGCAGCAACAATAACAACTGTAATTATGAAGAAAGTGGCTTGTAAGAGGGGATAATCTCGATACAGAATACCATCCCATAAAAGTCGTCCAATCCCAGGATAGGAGAAGACAACTTCCACTTGCAAAGCACCTGCAACAGTTGCCCCAATATTGAGAGCTACAACTGTTGCAACAGGAATCATAGCATTTGGAACAGCTTCTTTATTGAGTTGATCATCTTCAGTTCGTCCCTTTGCTTTTGCAGTTATCATGTAATCCTCACTTAGAACATCGAGGAGTGCGCTTCTCATGATTAGAGCGAAGAATCCAATCAGAGCTACCCACAACACAGCCCAGGGTAAGATCATGTGTGACAACATGTTTGCTATGAAACCTATAGCATCAGGCGGGCTGGTGCCAGGATTCCAAGGTGTTAACGGAAAAAGATGCAGATTTACAGAGAATAACATTATGAAAAACATTGAGAGCCAAAATGAAGGGATAGAATAGGTGACCAAGGATATCAGAAGACCTGTAACATCTTCCCTTTCACCTCTTCTCCAAGCTGATTTCTTACCAATCCATATGCCGGTGATAATGGAGATAATAGTTGCTGGTAAAACAAGCACTAATGTATTCAAAAGTCGCTTGTAGATGATTTCTTCAACAGGAACAAGAAAATGAAATGAAACTCCAAGGTTTCCAAAACCAAAGATAGCTGGTAGAAAGTTCTGAATAAATAGACCGTATTGGACAATCATTGGTTGGTCAAGGCCAAACTCTTCAATGACCCTTTCTTGAACAAGCTCACCTAGGTTTGGGTTCCTTGCAAGAAGTGATGCGGGGTTGCCTGGAAGCAAGTGAAAAAAAACAAAGTCAATTGATAGTGCTATCCATATTGTAATCACTGCTTGAATTATTCGTTTTGCTACAGTTCCTCTTAGCCCCATTGTCTCTTTCAACTCATCTGTTCAGCTGCAAGATGAAGAAAAAAAGAATAAGAACAGACAGCTGTGATTGCCTGTTCTTACTTCTTATCTTGTTATTGCTAGCCTTTTCTGGATCTCATATACACCAATATCACAACGACGACTAGGATTCCAACACCTGCAATAATTGCTAGTTCCCAAGAAATTGGAAATCCAACAGGCGGTATATATTCTGCATGGAGCCAAGTTTCCCAGTTCCACATTGACAGAATACCACTCAGCCAGTCAGCCTTTGGAAATTCCCATCTGTCGTTTCTGTAGAGCTCAATATCACTGATCTCCGCAAGAACACAGATACTGGCTTCGTTGTAGATGAGCTGTTGCATCTCATCAATTAGATCTTCACGCTCAGACTCTGTTGCCAGCTGTTGCTCCTTGTATATTTGATCGACTCTTGGTACATTCAGGCCAGTAGGATTGATCCAACTGGTTGAAGTCATGTACTGAGCCATGCTGTTTGGATCACCAATCTGAGACCAGTAGCCAAGTGTTAGGTCGAAATTGTATCCCAACAAATCTGCAGTATAGGTTGTGATATCAAGTGCTTGGAGGGTTACATCAAAACCAGCCGCTTCTAAATCACTTTCAATGAGCTGAGCCATGCTCAAAGCTGTTGGATCACCAGTCTGGAATTTAAGCGTGAATGAAAGTGTCTTTGTAGTTCCGTTGAGGAGCTTCTCATAGACATCATCTTCATTCAGAACCCATCCATCAGCCTCCAATGTTGCCTTTGCCTCAGTGACCCCAACGTCACGGGTCACAAGTGCATCATTGTGCCATTTGAGTTCGCTATGAATCACAGAGTCTGCTTCTCTAGCATGTCCTAGATAAGCTACATTTACTATGTTCGATTTATTGACTGCTTGGTTAATCGCAACTTTAACAGAAGGTTCTCTTAGAGCAAATGCATCGGTGGTATTTGCATAAATCCAGTCTTGATTTATCAGTAAAGCTTCCCAACCAAGCGAACTAACTTCATTGATTGTCACCTCTGGACCAAACACTCCAGTTTCAATGAAGTTGGCCGTAGTTTCACAGAAGTCAATCTCTCCCGCTTTGAGAGCTTGTGTCATTGTTTCAATTGATGAATAGAATAAGACTGTTAGATTATCGATTGATGGGGCGCCCCAATGATAGTCATCATTGCCCTCGAAGATGGCGTATTCACCAACTTCATACTCTTTGAGGATGAATGGACCAGTACCGATGTCTGCCCTCTCATATGGAGGCAAAATCGTGCCCCAGGATATTCCATCCCAGTTATAATAGTCCCAATATCCAAGGTAAACCCAAGTGTCGTTGGCGTCATAATACCCATATCCTGTACCTTCTAGGCCCCATACTGGATGATGCCACATCAATGGATCCCAAAGATGAGCAGGCAGTATTGGGACATATGTTAGACCAGTTAAGAAACACTCTTGATTCACCTCTACCGAGGTATTATCGTATGAGTCCCTCCAATACCAATATGGAGGTGCAGCCTGCCAAGCTGCTATACTCTCATATCCATTCTCAACGAAATTGAGAACGACAGTATAGTCATCAGGGCATTTGATATTTCTATGGTCGATGCGAGGAGTCTGTGCGACCCACCATCCTAGCCATGTCCAGGTAAAGAGTGTCCAGTTAACATCTTTTGAAGTGAAGGGGGTACCATCGTGCCACGTTGCATTGTGTACTAGATGCAGAGTCAGTTGTGTTCCGTTTGCGGCCCACTCCCAATCATCTACAAGACCTCCTTTTACGGTCCAGTCGTCCCCCCATCGGATCAGTGGGTCATACATCCAATTGAGGAACTCCCAGGCCGCAATGGTGCCTGCCATCATCGGTCCAAGATAGTCTGGTTGCTCAAACATACCTATGACTATCGATCTATCTTCTTCTCCTGGTGTTTCTGCAGCCGCATTTGGAGTGAAAGCGACTAAAGTAACAAGAAAGAATCCGATGAAGAGCAGGGTAACTAAAGCGTTCCTTCTTCTCACTCATCTCACGTCCTATCGATTTTCCTTTCTTCAAAGGTGTACATCGATTAAAACCCATCGAACAATATTGTTCATGGATGACCATACATGAACATTGTTTGTTATAATCTATTTCATTCGCTTTCTGGCAATGTACAATAAAGCAAATGCTGTTCCGAAGACACCGATGATTGTCAAAAAGGTTTCAAAAGTAGTTGTAGGAGGAACGGTGTTAATAGGTGTGCTTGTAGTATCAGTGGAGATTGAGCTATCCTCAAGCAACCAGAGAGCTACTGATAACATCATATTCCACTCAGACCCTTCGTCATCGAAACTGTTTTCCCATAAGGAGTTATCACGATTAGAGTCTTCTTCCCATTCTGGATGAGGACCTGACAGAAAGACTCTTCCTTCCTCATATTCGAATGCAATCATTGCAGACTCATTATTCACCGCATAGGTCGCTAGTGAATGAATGCCCTCAACCCCTGTTACATTAAACCAAGGACCTCCATAATACATTACTGAATGGTTCGATGGTTCTCCAGAGAAATCAATAATTGAGGATGAGTGATTTAAGATAATC
>JAEORI010000320.1 GCA_016840965.1 Candidatus Thorarchaeota archaeon
CCATGTGTTCCGTGCCATCAATCTCAAGGCTACAAACAATTGTTTCACGATTAGCTTTGAGTCGTTGCCAAGTTGTATAACGAATTCCAATGGTGCCGAGATTCCGAATCATCACATCAGCAATACTTTTCAAGCCAGTCGTGGCTGCGATCACTTTTACAACGAAACAGGGTCTATTCTTTTTACCGATAGCAGGGATTATAGTCACATCGTACGCAAGACCCTCATCAAGAAGGGTATCAAACAATGTACTTAGAGTTTCACCGTCAACATCGTCAACATTGGTTTCAATAACTATGACATCATCCTCATTCCAAGAGTCGAGCATTTTTGGTTTCTCATCAGTTTTTGGCGAGGACTTCTTTGTGGATTTGGTCTCTTTCTTTTTCGGTTCCTCTTTTGCGGGTTTGCTGACCTCTTTTTCTTCTCCCTCTTGTGCAACTGTTTCTCCGATAACAATTGACATCATGTTAGGGATTTTCCCAAGATCTCTTACACCAAAGCCAAACCCTTGATTCTGTGCAACGAAGTCTTCATGCGATTCAACAAATCTGTCTGTGATTGCTATGAGGATGGCTGCTCCGGTTGGAGTGAGGACTTCTGTCTTCGCATCCCCGTTGTGGTAAGGAACATCATGCGCTACTAGCAGTTCAGCAACTGCTGGAACAGGAACTTCAAGAGAACCATGTTCGGTTTCAATAGTCCCACTACCAACAGCTACAGGGGTTGCTAGAAATTCCGTTTCTCCTAGAAGTCCAAGTCTATCAAGGAGAAAAGCAGACCCAACAATATCAAGAATTGTATCAACAGTTCCAGTTTCATGAAGATGAAGTTCTTCTATCGGTTTGTCATGAGCTCGGCTCTCTGCTTCAAGGAGCTCGTTTAGTGCTTTTTCAGCAAGTTCCTTTCCTGCCTCAGATAGCTCCACTTCTTCAGCTACTGAATGAAGTACCTCCTTTATCGAAATAGGTGTTAAGCGAATTCCGGTATTTTGAGATATTTGAATTTGACGACCGGTTGTTCCAGAATGTGAACTAGATACTATGTTAAGACGGAAAGATGGATCATAAATCAGAAGACTGGCGGCAACTGGAAGCAGGGCATCATCTTCTCCAATGAGGTCGGTGAGAGCAGCTAAGAACATATCACCTGAGGCACCCGCGGTTGCAACATCTATGAGTACAGTCTTCTTTTTCAAATATTGTATCCTCCTATTGCTAGTCCACTAGGTGGAACATATGCAAGGCAAGAACATCTCATTCTTTTCAAAATGGACCTCTTATCCATTAGTATTATCTCATTCTAATAGGCCTAAATAAGATTGTCAGCACGTATCGACTAATTGAGTTTTATCTGGCTGCATCCTTTCTCCATTGTTCGAAGATTGCCATGTACATACATTCTGATGGCGAAATCCACATTTCTGAGGAGTCAAATGATTTGTCAACGTATTCCACTGGAGCGTCTCTAATGATTACTGCTGGAATTGACTCATCGGATTCACCCATCACTGCGGTACAAGCAGATGCAAGATTATCTGCAATAGCTCTCCGAGTGACTCGTAACACATTACCAAACAAATCCTTTCTGCCTCGGTCATCAGCAACAGGACGGAAACCAGCCACACCAAGAGCCATTCCAATATTTCCCAGCCTAAGAGGTTGAGTGCGACTATCAATAACAAGAACACCGACTTTTTTCCCAAGTTGGTCTAGAATCTCATTTCGTAGTCTTTCTGCACTTGCACGTGCGTCAACTGGAAGAAGCGAAGCATATCCGGGAGGAGCATTAGACTTGTCAACTCCCGCGTTAGCCATTAAGGTGTTATTTTTGATGGTGAGCAAAACATGAGGGATTCCACCAAGAATGTCATCAGCTTCTTGAAGCACTAACTGAGCAACTTCAGGTAGCATATCGAATTTCCGAGCTATTCCCTTCGCTTCTTCAGACGGGACCACCTCGGTTAGCAGAACAAGTCGACCTTCGGTAGTACCAAGAGGAGTTTCAGCAATGGCAAGAATGTCATTATCCTGTATTTCAAGTCCCGCATCTTCAACTCCTTTGAAAATCACATCAAGAATACTGTCACTTGGGATTATTAGCCGGGTTTTAATTGGAAATACCTGCATATTGCTAACCAAAAATGGTCTGTGATGGACAGCAAAATAAAGTCATCCATGTCTTTTGTTTTGAAGCTTCATTCTCTCGGACATAATGCACCGATCACCCTTACGGCCGCCCATTGGATTTCGTGTTGTTCCCATTGAATTCATGCATCTAGCCGCTACCGCTGCACCCATAGCCAAACCATCCTCGACAAAGAGGAGATCATGCGAAGAAGTCCACAATTCCCCATTGGTAAGTTTGAGATTATCAACAATTAACTTGGGCTTGTTTCCGGTTATGATTGATCGACCTGTAAGACCTAATGATGTCTTGTCAAAGATGAGACCTTCAGAATCCACGATAGATAGGATCCTTTGTACAATATTTGCTTGGATGTGATCTATAACCATCAAAAGAGCTTCAATTCCTGCGTCCTTGTTGATGGCTTCTCCAATTTTTTCCAACTCGTTTAACTTAGACCCATTTTTACCAACATCAACACCAACCAACAAGACTCCAGCATCTTCAGCAGATTTCCCATTGACAGGAACAGTCCCAAATCGTGTGTCTGTTTGTTTGACCTTTTCTATTCTGATACGTTTTTCAATGTCAGTTATCCAGCTTGCATCAAATCGGGCACCCTTTGATTTTCGTGATTGGGGGAGGTCTAATACTGATCCGTTTATTACTGGAACTAAACCAGACAAACGTACTAATGAGTCAGGAATTGCTCCAGCTAATCCAGCAAAGGACCCTATTGTTTTAGCATATGGGTAACTGTCATCTGTAATCCGACCAGCTAAAGTTGTGCCAAAGTCGAGGGTCATTACAGGATTACGAAAGTCAATCTTGGTACTCTTCGCAGCCCCTTTGATTCCCGCAGTGACAAGCTCACCTTCCATCTCATTAGCGACAATATCTGTTTCTGAAGGTGGTAATGAGCTTGCAACAGCACCATCAAAGTAGACTTTCTTTAACCATGTGAAATCTTGCAAGTCGGATGGGAGATTTTCAGGAGAAAGAGAAGCAGTCATCTTTCGAGGGGGCACACCAGCATTAAGACATCCATTTGCAAGCGCTTGAACTATTATTCCGACTTCTGAAGGATGAGCGAATCCCGCATTCACCCCTGTTGACCTTACTACAAAATGAAGATCTCGATCAATATCAAGCCGTGCTCGTTTTAAAACAGTGGTCAAGACATCAGCAATCATCTCTGATACAGATTCGCGTGTAAGATTGACTCCAAAGATTGTTCGGCCAAATACTGCTTCTTGAGGTCTTGGAGATCGAACGTTTCTGGTTAGCCGAACCTCTTTATCTATTTCAAAAATCTCAGCTGTTTCTAAATTGGTTGTCACAAGGATACATTTGGTGGTAGTATTTCCCAATTCGACTGAAGCAACGGTATAATAGTGACCTTTTCGAAGAGAAGATATGCCAATCGAGCGAGGTCGCAGAACCCTATCTTTCTTCACCACATCATTCACGTCCAAACTAGAGTAGTCTCTTGTAGGGATGGTCATCAGGTGTTGTAACTCCAAACTCAAGCTCTAATGATTCTGCAGCAAAGATATCACCCATAGCGATGATAGGGAATACACGGTTGGCATTCTCGATGGGGCCATAGAGGATGAAATCAGCACCCATCATCTGAACGATGAGATTTGATGCAACATCAGCAGTCAAGAAACTTTCTCGGTCGACCTTCTTGTACTTTCGTAACCAAGTCCAAGATGATGGAGCATTATGCACACCAGACCCAGTAGGCTGACCGTAGACTGTTTTCGATACAAGTGTGAAGGCTGCCGCCGAGCCCGCTCCAGCACCCATTGCAGTCACAGCAGTATCGATCAAGGGTTTTGTGATTCCGAGCTCACTACTTAGCGGAAGAAGTCCTTTGTCAAGATCAAGGGCACCAGTTTCCAAGACTTTTCTTCGTCCTGCAACAGAGGGGTCTTGTGGATTGAAAGCGAGTATGATAGCACATTCATGTTGGATGTTTCTTAGTGCTTCTATTTCCTCACTTGTTGCAGATACATTGAGCGAGTTATAGATAGCGCGATCAAGAAGACCTACTTCCTCAGCATGAATTAATCCAGCTACACGGACCATTGGTTCTGTTGAATCAATGAGGAAAGGAGCCTCTGTGATATTGGATACAAAATCAATGTAATTTATCAGAGCTGTTTCGGTTTCAGAAAAGATCTGGACGAGAGCTGGATTTCCTGTTAGTTGAGACATTTCATCTTGTTTCTGTATCAAAGCTGTTGCTATTTCTTTATCGAAGGTTCCCTTCTTGGTATCACTAACGATCTTGTGACCACCATAGAAGATTGTGCCAGCTAAGACAGTCGAAGTTTCGCCAGGATTGCCACCAATCTTAATCCCACCTATAGTATGAATAATCTGTTCTTTGTCAAATACAAACATCTTCCTAGACCTCCCTAGCAAAAAGAATTGTTCCTGATTCCTCATCATGAATCTCAATTACAATTGATGATGGATGTTCGGAAACCACAGCATGCGTCTGTTGAGTAGTGACAAGGAAACTCGAAGAATCGAGAATTACTCCATATTCTGGTAATAATATGACATCACCGCTCATTGATGGTTTACGTTTTGATTTTGCTACAACTTTGAATTCAATCCACATAGCTCCACCAGAGTATTCCCCAGGGTCGTTAAGCTGAATTTCAGCTGCTTTAGCAGCAATTAGAGATGGATCGCTCTTGTTAATCATCTCAACGAGTTCTATTTGTCTACGAAATTGTTCAATGCCCTCAAGTGGTACATTCTCAATATATGGGATAGCACCTTCAGCATCAATGATTTTTCGTGTATCTTGATCGACACCATTATGATAGAGTGCTAATAGAGACCTCCCTGTGAGATGACCTGGCACTTCAGGACCTGCTAGAATTAAAAATCTAATATTTGGATTGGAAATCACATTGACGATAACACGTTCTATTCCAATATTCTCGGTCTTGCATGTTCCAATTATTGCGTAATCAGTGTCAACTGCAATTTTCTTTCCAAGCGTGCAAATAGCTATACAATTGGAGGGGTCCTTAACTTCGAAATCTCCTGGGACCGGAGGCCAATCTGGTTCAGGACTCATTTTCTTTCCTCCTCCTATTCAAATGATGAAGGAACAAAGAGTGATCTATCAATATCCAAAACACTATTCGCTTCTGCCACAGCTGAGGCTATCGCGTTTCCAATCAGGGCAACTGATGCGAAGACCTCTTTTGCATGAGCTAGTGACCCAAACATGATTGCATCTGTAGCGAAAAGCTGAGCAGCAATTGTTGCTGCAACAATTGTAGCAATCCGTGTAGATTCATCATCTAATCTGGCTTGACGTATGAATCTCCAAGCAGATGGCGCATTGTGGGGAGCCAAGCAAGTCGGAAGTCCAAGTTCTGATTTTATCGCAATTGTTGTTCTGTACTCCAACCCATAACCTGCTCCAATAGGCATTGTTGCCGGATCGATGATGACCTTTTTTATCCCAAGAGATTCTGAGAGTGTCAGGGCATCACGTATGGTGTCCATTCTTTCTTGGAGTATTGTGGCTCTTGGAGACCATCCAAGAACCACAGCCATCTCTTGAGAACTGTGTTTTAGTTTGTCTTTTTCATCATCCTTCATTGACAAATTAATTGAGTTATAGATTGCACGCTCAGCTAATCCTGATTCTTCACAATACTCAATTGCACGGACTCGAGCTTTAGCATTTGTAGATTCAAACAAAAGTGGCCCATCAAAATTATCTGCTAGCCAGGAGAGGTGATTATCCATAGCTTTTGGAGTTCGTCCAAATGCTTGAATCATAAGTGGATGACCAGTCTTTTCCATCATTGATTCTGCTGTATCTATCCACTCCTTTGCAGTTTTCTTTTCGAAAACTCCTTCGCGTGTATCTTGCACGATTGATTGACCCTTGAAGAAGAGACCACCTACCAATACAGTTGGATTCTCTCCCGGGTGACCCCCGATAAGGATGCCTCCGATATCAAATACTTGCTGCTGTTTTTTAAAGACGAACAATATTTTCACCTTCTTACTTTAGGTCTTGGATATAATCCAGCTTTCTGGACTAGCTCGGAAATACTTTCAGTCC
>JAEORI010000046.1 GCA_016840965.1 Candidatus Thorarchaeota archaeon
ACGTCTTGAATTGGTTGTCATCAACTGATGCAAGAATTCTTGTCCATACTGATTATCTAGGATGGAATGATCCAGTTTGTCGAGCTCTTAGAGATCTTGGATTATCGTACTCGCTCTTCAATACACGTCAATATCTGGATGACTTTATTGATTCACAGTCATGGGACTTGCTAATCTACAACAATGTCAATTATGTTCCTGAATCCATAATCTATGATGAGCTATATGCTTTCGTAAATGCAGGTGGTTCCTTAATACTGACGTCCTTTGACGTGGATAGTCATCCAACACATCCATTGTGGTCAAAGATGGGTGTGGAGTGGAGTTCCAGTCTGTCAGGAGAACCATCAATGTACCTTTGGGATGTATCTCATCCTATCTTCACTGAGCCAAATGATCATTCAATGAACAACTATACGTCTACTGTACTCTTTTGGGATGATGGAGATACTGTGACCCATTCTGAAGGCTATACAGCACTTGCAGGATCAACTGAAACCCCACAAAGTGATACAGCCACTATTGTGGTAAGTAACGATAGAAAGACTCTCTTCAATACCATCATTATTGATAATTTTGGAACTGACGAGGACGACTCTACCTATCCTGATAATGTTGAACTCTGGCAGAATGAAATTGTCTTTATGATGACTGAGCCTACAGGTGGATTCACAATCGATCCTACAACACTACTCCTCATCGGTGCTGGAGTTCTTGGTGTTGTCGTGATTGGTGCCATTGTTTTCAGACAACGTGGCTCTCCAAGTACCGCTCCTGCTGCCAAGCCCAAGAGGAAAACCACAAAGAAGAAATGATAATTGATGGGAAGTCATTTGACTTCCCCCTCTATTCTTTTTTTTTCCCAATTCTATGTCGTTTTTTGAACCTAAGAATTGCGTCATGACCCAATCTACCCACGGCCTTGTCAAGATTTTGTTTCCTAATTTGTATTATTGAAGGTCTGCCATGGCAACATGTATACTTGCCTTGTGTCTTTGAAAAATCCTCAATCAGACTACGAATCTCGTCTATGTCCATTATTTTTCCTTCTCTAATGGCTGAATGGCATGCTGTAAGTTTAACGAGTTCGTCCATAAATTGATCACGAGCCTCTGACACTCCTATCGAAACTATTTGGTCAAGAAGTGTAACAAGTTCTATTTCAGATGCAACACTCCCAAATATTTCTGGTATCGTGGATACAGATACTTCACTACCACCAAAACTTGAAACTGAAAAACCAAGCTCTTCGAGAGTGTCAGAGAGTTCAATAATCCGTTCAGTATCTGTTGGACTTAGACTTAACACAAATGGTTGTAGCAATTCTTGGATGGCAACTCTATGTTCATTGACTTCTTTCCTTAACTCCTCATACAGCACCCTTTCGTGAGCCGCATGCTGGTCAATCACTAGGAGACCTTCTTCGTCCTCAAGTAGAATATAGAGCCGATGAATCTGCCCCACAATTCTAAACACTCCACCAAGCAGGTTCACTGGTTCCTGATCTTCGCTGATTGGAACTATTGGCTCGAGAAGTGTTTGTTCAACTAGGGGGGCGACTCCAAGGTGTTTTCGCTGAGATGCTTTGGTTGATTCTCCAGCTATGTCATTGCTTTGTGCAGATTTATCTAAATATGATTCTAGAGATTGACTCTCAACCGTTACCTGTCCTACACCAAGTGCATCTCTGACAGATTTTGAAATGATTGAGCTCACTTTATCAATGTCAAGAATTCTCACTTCACGTTTGGTTGGATGAACATTCACATCTACATGAGAGAGACTCATTGCGATATCAAGAGCACAAACAGGGAATTGTCCCTTCATGAGCAACGTCGAATATGCTGTTTCGACAGCTTGGCTTAAACGTTCGTCGACAATCGGTCTCCTTATCACTGAGAAATACTCACGAGACCTATTGCCTCTCGAAACCGGAGGCATCGCCACGAACCCTTCTACCCACACCCCCTCGTCCGAATAATAGACTTCTACCAAACCTTTCGCAATGTCCTCTCCCCAGAGGTATGTTATTCTATCTATTGCACTCTGTCCAGGTGGACAATCAATTACAATTTCTTCATTTCTTTTCAGCCTGAAACCAACATCTGTTCTGACCACTGCATGTTTCATAACTACCTCGTAAATTCGTTGACCTTCTACCTTAGGGTTTGCTAGATGTTTGCGTCTCGCAGGTATTGCCTTGAAAAGGTCATTCACTTCAACAGTTGTACCAATAGGTCTTGACGAATCTGATATCTTGGGACTTTCTCCTACTCTCGATAAAATGAGTGTCCCAACATCTTCCTCTTTTGTTTGAGTTGTAACCCTAACATCAGCTACTGCTGCGATGCTAGCTAATGCTTCACCACGGAAACCATAGGTGGATATCTCAACAATGTCTTCCCTCTTCGAAATCTTACTTGTTGAATGTCTTTGAAGGCAGATCTCACAATCTTCACGAGAAATGCCTTCTCCGTTGTCTGAAACTATAATCCTATCAATTCCCCCACCTTCAATGGAGATGTCTATCATGTCTGTTCCTGCATCAAGCGAATTCTCAATGAGTTCTTTAACAATTGAAGACGGATTTTCAATCACCTCTCCTGCAGATATAAGTGAAACAAGGTCCTCACTCAGGACTTTGATCTTACCCACTACAACACCTCATGTTCGTGATGCCGAATACTCAACAATCCCGCCAACGACTGTCATCTCGATATCGATATCAATAATCTCGTCTGGAGGGACTTCCAGTATATTGTGTGACAGGACAACAAAGTCTGCTCTTTTCCCCACTGTAAGACTCCCTAGTGTGTGTTCTTGAAATACTGAGTACGCGCTCTCCAATGTATAGCACCGAAGTGCCTCTTCAACTGTGAGTCTTACTCGGTCATTTAGATGAGTGGTTGCAGACCATATTCCATAAAGTGGGCTATATGGCATACCATCAGAACCAAAACAGAGTCTTGCTCCATTGTCAAGAGCAACACGGAACATATTCATTCCTCTAACTTGTTCTTCGTCGAATCTATGATCATAAAGCCCTCCTGGTTGCTGCCATCTTCCAACGAAATTAGGTTGCATTGACAGGATAAGGCCGAGGCTCACAGCTCTGCGAATTTGATACTCATTTATCATTTCTGCATGCTCTATTCTGTGCCTTTGTTTACGTAGAACATTCTTGTTTGGGAGATTCTCAAATGTGGAGATGACCATCTCGAGTGCTTCATCTCCAATAGCATGCGTCACAGTTTGGATGTTGTGTTCAACAGCTTTCTTGATTGTGCTCTCATACTCATCCTTTGGGAATAGCAGCATGCCTTTATTTTTTGGATCATCCTTATACCCTTTAGACACGTAAGCTGTCTTTGCACCGATTGAGCCATCAGTGAAGATCTTTACTCCTCCAATCTTCATCATCGGACTGCCCATTCCAGATGTGAGCCCCAGACTTATCATGTGCTCCATCAGCTCCACTGGAATGTTCACAATCATTCTTGTCGTAAGATTGTGGCTAGTTTCTACTTCGCGAATGTGTCGTAAAACGCCTGCAACTGCATTATCTACTACAGTTGTGATGCCCTTTTCATTTGCTATTTTGTTTCCTACAATTACGCCATCTCGAAATTGTTCTGCTGTTGGTCGTAGCTTCTGCTGTATCTCGTCAATATCCTTCAAAACACCAGTTGGTCTACCAAGTCTATCTTTCTGCACTCCTATCTGATTTTGAGGTATACCGAGCATCTTGAAGCCTAAGCTATTAACTGAAACAAGGTGTCCACAGACACGCATTGCCATTATTGGATGGTCTTTGCTGATAGAATCAAGATCTTTTGACTGAATATACCTCTTTTCAGTCCACTCACTCTCATCCCAATTATAGCCAAGAATCCATTCTCCCTTAGGATATTTAGGCACAGCATCCTTCAGAAATTGAATGGCTTCTCCTAGTGAGCCAACCTTGTCAAGCTGCACATGTTTTGCTTTGACACCCGCACTTGTCAGGTGAGTGTGTGCATCGATGAATCCTGGGATTACAGTTTTGCCTCCAAGATCGATTACTCGTTTTGCTGTAGGAATAAGTTCTACGACTTCCTCTTCATCACCTACTGCTAGAACTTTAAAGCTCTTTACAGCTAAAGCAGTGGCATTTGGTCTTTGTGGATCCATAGTGATGATGTTACCGTTGAAGACAATAAGGTCAGCTTCTAGCTTCATGGCACACACCTTTTCATTTTTGACTTACAATGCATATCTTTCTTGTCGTTGTGTGTACCGCGAAATGGTATTTTTATACTCATTCCATCCAACATACCCTAATATATTAAAAATAACTATAATATAATCGGATAGAAAATATTCATAGACGTCGCCAAGTGTTGATGTGGGACATGCGACCTCAACAACACAACCAACCACCTATCCACGACCAACCGGAACTGCAGATCCGTTTGAGCTATCAACAAAGATGTTGCTGATGCCGGGTGGTACTGGTCTAGTTGCGGCACTTGGTGTAATAGCTGAGAGACGCAAGTAAACTATGAAGAGGGGCTCCTCTTTGCCCCTCTCTCTACTTACTTTTTTTCGGTACTTTCTTCCAATCGTCCAAGAATTTCTTGATTCCAACATCGGTGAGAGGATGATTTACCATCTTATCCAATACATCAGGAGGAATAGTTGCGATATCAGCGCCTATCAATGCAGCCTCATAGACGTGAATAGGATGTCTAATACTGGCAACAATGATTTCAGTTTCAAATCCGTAATTGCTATAGATCTGAGCTATTGCCTCAATAATATCCATGCCAACATGGCCAATATCATCTAGCCTCCCAATGAATGGTGAAACGAATGTTGCTCCTGCCTTTGCAGCTAGAAGCGCTTGGTTTGGACTGAAGACAAGGGTGACATTAGTTTGGATGCCTTCGTCTGCGCAGACTTTTACGGCCTTGAGTCCTTCCCATGTCATAGGAATCTTAATAGCTGCGTTGTCAATCCAACCATTGAGCTCTCTAGCTTCCTTTAACATGCCTTCTGCATCTTCCCTAATGACCTCAAGACTGATTGGTCCTTTGACGAATGATGCAATCTCATCTATTACTGTCCTGAAGTCACGCCCCTCTTTGGCAACGAGTGATGGGTTTGTAGTAACTCCATCAACCATTCCTCTCT
>JAEORI010000321.1 GCA_016840965.1 Candidatus Thorarchaeota archaeon
TATCAAACCGGTCCAGTTCTTCTTCAATCCACTTCCAGCTATACTCTGGAAACACTTGACACGAACGTGGTGTCGGTCCCATGTTACCAACGATTAACTCATTGGGCTCAATTCTAATGGTCATATTATCAAGAACATGTGCAAAAGCACCTGCGTTTCTCAATATCACAGGCTTGGACCAATTTTCTTTCACATGGTTTGTGAAAAGGACGGCTCTCTCAGATGATATCGTTGGTGCTGCCTCAAGCATTCTTTGCTTGATTTGTTTACTACGGGATGTCATCTCTCCAACTACCGATTTTTTTGTTCATTACTTTTCGCATCTGGCATTTCTAATGCAATAATTTCGGTAGATAGCTATCCAATCTATTGAGAGCTTCATTAATCCTCTCAGTAGACACTGCGTAACAAAGTCTGAGGAATCCTTCACCATATTTGCCAAAAGCTGTTCCATGTACTGTAACAACATTGGTTTCATTCAGGATTTTGTGAACGAGGTCGTATGACTTTATGCCATATGCAGAAACATCAGGAAATGCATAGAATGCACCTCCAGGCGGTGTAATTTCAACTCCCTCAATATCGTTTAGTCCCTTTGTAATAAGGTCTCGTCGTTTTCGAAATGTTTTGAGCATTTCATCCACACAGTCTTGGGAACCAACTGCTGCCGCTGCTGCTGCTTTTTGTGCAATTGAAGTTGGCATTGCTATTACATGTTCTTGTAGTTTTGTCATAGCACCGATAATCTCTCTAGATCCTGTTGCAACAGCGATTCGCCAACCAGTCATTGCATATGTTTTAGAAAGAGAAAATATCGAAACTGTCCTCTCTTTCATTCCAGGCAGGGAACCGATGAAGAGTGGATCTTCATCCACATATCTAAATTTCTCATATGCTTCATCAGCTATCACATAGATGTTATTTTCAATACATAATTCAGCAATCCGTTTCAATTCACTATTTGTAGTGACACCACCAGTTGGATTGTTAGGCGAGTTAAGAACAATCATTTTCGTGCGAGGAGTGATTTTGCTTTCTACATCCTCCGCGAATAAGCCAAATCCATTTTCCTTCTTCAACTGTACCGGAACTGGTATCCCTCCAGCCAGTTTTATGTGAGCGTAATGGCTAACAAAACCTGGATCAGGATAAATCACTTCATCACCAGGATTCACCATCACCAAATTAGCTAAAACGAGCGCACCCATTCCACCAGCAGTTAATACCATTTCACTAACTGGATCTGCCTCGATATTATTGTCTCGCTTGAGTTTCTGAGCAAGAGCTTCTCTAACCTCAATGTAACCTGCGTTGTGAGTGTACCTAGTAAATCCATCATCTATAGCTTTCTTTGCAGCTTCCTTGATGTGTTCAGGTGTGTCAAAATCAGGAATGCCAACAGTCATGTCAAAAACATCAGTTCGTCCAATGATTTTGTTGAAGATTTTGCGGATTTCACTAGCTGGAACATCTATATTTCTCTCAGCAAGCATCGGTATCACCCTTCTGATGCTGCGAGAATATTCCTAGTTTATATAACCTATCTAATGTACCATCACACTTTAAGAATATTCATTATCTCTTTCAGAGAAGTTTTAAGTTGCATCCAAAACTCAATCATCCAGCACAGAAATGTTCGATACAAGAAGTGAACCTTATGACGACTGATAAGATGGCTACAATCAAACGAACAATGAAACTCTATGTCGCAGCACTATCAGATGCTGCAGATGAGATAGGACTTGGACAAGTGTGTATGGATCGGGGAATTATACCCCTCACGAAGAATAAACGAATGGCTGGATTTGCTCGAACTGGGAAATTAAAACGTTCTCCTGCAAATCGACCATATGATGAGAAACAACTGGATGTATTCATGAGTCTTGGAACTGAAGCCTCAGATGGTGATATTCTCGTTATTGACATGGCTGGCGCGAATGATTGCTCAGCTTGGGGGCAGATATTAACAAAGATTGGTATACAGCGCGGCGTTCGTGGAGCGGTTATTGATGGCACCTCAAGAGATATCCATGATATTGATAAATCGAATTTTCCCGTTTTTGCACGTGGTCGTCATCCTGGTACTATGAGAGGGCGTTTGGATATGGAATCTGTTCAAAGTCCTATTGTATGTGGTGGAGTCACTGTGAATCCTGGGGATCTAGTATTTGGAGATGATGATGGAATTATTGTGATTCCTGCTAATCGAATAGAGGATGTATTAAGACACGCAGAAGCAGTCGTTGCGACTGACAAATGGTGGTCTAGTAAATTGGATGAAGGCAAAGACCCACATGATCTTCACAAAGAGCGACCAATCCCTTAGCTCTAATCACTGTAAGGGATACACACCTCTCTTTGCTGCATGGTCATAAAGCTCAAGGATTTTTTCTGGGGTTGATTCTGGTTGTATATTGTGTGCGGGAGCGAGGATATAACCTCCTCCGGGTGCTAATGCTTTCAATCGCCTGTCTACCTCTGCTCGAACATCCTTGATTGTACCTTGAGCTGACATGGCGTGCTGCAAGTCTATCCCTCCATGAAATGTTAGCATGCTTCCATATTTCCGCTTGAGCTCCACGGAATCCATTCCCTTTGCTAGCGGTTGGATGGGATTTAGAATGTCAACATCGACCTCAATCAAGTCTTCTATCATCGGCTCAATCGCACCACACGAATGGTAGAGGATTTTAACATGAGGTGCTCTTTTGTGAATATCACTATAGATTTTCTTGTGTCTGTGTTTTACCATTTTTCTATATATCCTTGGACTGATCAGAAGACCATCTTGATGACCGAGGTCATCGCCAACTTGCACGATATCCAGATATTCTCCAGCTTCATCCAAGAAGACTCGATTCATCTCTAAGGCAAGTTTCATGCTCTTATCCATCATCGCTTCAGCCAAGTCTGGTCTTCTTAATAGATCGATTAAGAACTTGTCAAATCCTCGCATATAATGAGCAACAACCTCGAAAACTCCCCAAGGTCCTCCAACCATTCCTACAACTGCATAGTCTGTTTTTTCATGTAGATATTTCGCCCACTCTCTTACTCCATCCATTCTAGATGGATCATCTGGATCAATCCACTCAAAATCTTCTACTTGTTCAACTTCTGTGAACTCTGCCCAAGGATAGTAGGTAACTTCGTAGTAACCCCCAATTACCTTCATCCCACACTTAAACTCTGTTTCAATAGAGCCATCTGGAAGCGATTGAGGTTTAAAACCGTCTGAGGCATTCATATACACTCGTCTAAAATCCACATTAAGTCGCTTCAACAGCTCTTCTGATGTTTTCCACGAAGCCATGATTCCCCATTCTTGCGTTTCAGGAGAGGTGATTCCTAAATGGTCCCGTAAGTTCTCATATGCTTGGGGAGTAGTCCAGTAGTCCATTGGTACTCGATCTGGTTCCTCATGATTGACTGCAGCATGAAATCTCTCCCTTGGGTTCATGTTTATTCCTATTCCTGTAATTTTTCTAATCTCTACTTAAATCGGGTTCAAACCGTAGTCTTTAATTAATCGGTGAGTACTACTCTCGAAGTCTGACACCATTCTGGTGTTATTGGAGTGTATTATGATGGTCGATATTAAGAAGGTAACAAGCCTTCTTCAAAATGTTGTAGGTCCGAATCGAGTCACTGATAAAAACTTCGACCTGATTCCATACAGTCGTGACCTTAGTCCTGCAAAACAGAAAATGCCAACTCATGTTGTCCTACCCGAATCAAGAGAAGAGATTCAAACGATTCTGA
>JAEORI010000322.1 GCA_016840965.1 Candidatus Thorarchaeota archaeon
CAAGTGCTGACGGATTCCCATTATAGCCAAAGAGTGCTTTTGCTAACCCACCAATCAGACCATTCTCATGGAGTAGTGGATATTCGCCGCCAGGAAGGAGTGGGGGATTGATGTTCCATATCTCAATTGGTCCGATCAAGAGTAGACCCGCCTCCTGTAGTTCATGAATGCCATATGCAATCATGCCTGCTGCAAAGAGAATGAGAAAGATTGAGGTCCATTTGAAGAGAAACTTCATACTGATTCTTAATGACCCCTTGTAGATGCCTATACCCAAGATTACAGCAATTGATAGACCAAGAGCGATACCAATGTAACTCTCAATTCCTTCTTGGATGACCAGGGCCATGCTGAATAGTGAAAGTTCTACTCCTTCCCTCACGACAAGAGAGAAACTAAGTAGTGCCAGACCAATTCCACTCTGCTGAGCAACAGACATCTGCATCGATTCTTCAATTTCTTGAGTGACCTTGACTCCTGCATTCCACATCCATATTATCATGGTTGTGAGTAACAAAGCGGCTATAAGGACTACCGACCCTTCGAAGACGTTTAGCATAGGACCTTCGAATATTCCCCATAACAATCCAACGACAATAGCTATGCCAAGACTAGTGAGTATAGCTGCAATTGTCCCTGAAATCACGTACTTTCTGAGACTGATTTGATTCGTCTTCCTCAGATAGGACAGCATTATGGCAATTATCAGAGCTGCCTCTATACCTTCTCTCAGTGAAATGATGGCTGGGGATATTATCATGCTAGGTCATGTAGAATTCATTAACTATTGTTAATAATATTACTATACGACCAATAAGCACACTTGGCTCATCATTGTTTAAGATTCCGATATTCAAATCCGCATTAGGTCTTCTTCGGAGAGGGTGTCTTTGTTGCAGTGATCTTGAGAACTACTCCCGCTGATGTCGGGTCAGGACAACGTACAAACTCTGTTGTTATTCCACCCTTGTTGATAATCTTTTCATAGGGAGTTCCTTTGTATGACCACCCAAGTTTACCATCATGTCGGAGAACCTTGATCATGGGAGTTGCGCTTTCAGTCAGCCAGGTACACATCTTACCTATGTCATCGGGATACTTGTATTTCTCACGCACCTTATGTCTTGGACAACCACTCTCGAATATCTCTAGTTCAATATCTCTCATAGTAGTTCTACCAATGAAGAGGACTTGCATCTTATCAAAAGAAGTTTCTATTCACGCATAACTGCTACTAACTGCAAGCCATCACCAGTTGATTCTTATCACAATGAAATAGTCTGACGGGCAAGGAGTTTCAAAATGAGTACGGAATGGGGACTACTTCCAGCGGGTATTGACGAAACCGATCTAGTGATGATGCTTCTAGCCTTGTTCATTCTCTCACTTCTCATTATTGCAATGTTCATAGTCCTCCCATGGTACTTTGCGGTTCTTGGTACAATCGTTATTGTCTTTGGTATTCTGTATGGAATCAGAGAATTACGGCAAAAAGAAGAATCAAATAATGAATGAAAAAAGAGTATGGGGGAATTTCACCCCCACGAAATCATTGTCTACTGAGATTCTTCAGAATCAATGTAACCATCATGGTAGATTGTTCCGCTCTGGGAGGGTTCTTGGTCGCCAAGGACCCTCTTCCAGAAGGGCTTCCTCAGACGACGCCTCTCACCCCAGGTCCCCTGCCACCAGATTCCCTTACCTGCGCGAAGATGCATAGTAATCTTCATGCTGGAAACGATGATTCTCCAGATGGATATTGCGACTGTAATGAACATGATGAATGCCCATATCCAGTCGAAAGGTACGAAGGGTATGTTATTGGTAGTGAAGAACTGAACAAGATCGAATGTTGTCCAAGCACCATTAGTGTAGACGTACACAAAATGGAGTGGCCAACCGATTCGGATGAGATTGACAGCCAGAGCAATCCAGACTGCGCTGAGGATGCCCTCAACAGCCAGATTGAAATTATTCTCACCGCCTATGTAGAAGAGTAATCCCCTGATAGCTCCTAGCAAAAGGAACACTACAACGTATAGCGCGATTTCCAGGAATGCCGTAGTGTAAAGTTGCACAACAGCGGGCAACATCAGGACATACGCCCAGATGATACCCATGACCAGATCGCCAGCAGCATCCAAGCGACCCTTAGGCTTGAATCCTTCAACACCAATCCCGAACAAGCTCTCTAGAGTTGTCTTCTCAGTCAGGGGCTTGTCCCGATCAAGCAGTGTAATTACACTGATTATAAACAGTATAATCGAAACGTTAAGGACTATCATTAGGGGGATACTGAAAGGCCAATTCTGAATGTTAAATCCGAAAACCTCAGTGAATGTAAGCCCAATCATATAGGCCCCAACAACGAGTGCAAGTGTGACTCCAATTAGCACAACAAGCATTCGACTGAGGGGACTAACGTATTCAGCTGGAACAGGTCCAACCTTTTTCCCAGAGCCAGCATATTCATTCGCTACACTCTTTGGGTCGCCCATCCTCTCAATGGCCATCATGGCAGAGCCAGCAGTCATTGTACCGCCGCCTATTCTCTCAGCCTCCTCAATCAAGTGGGTCTGAAGTTCGACGATGGTATCTTCGCTGTCTAGAGGAAGATACACTCTAACACGATCAAGATATTGATCAATAAGTTCCAATGGATCATTACTACTCATTATTATTCAACCTCCATTATGACATCGCGCATCTCACGCGAGAGAACGGACCAGGTCTGCGCCATCGCTCTCAGAGCCTTTAAACCCTCTTCGGTTACTGCATAGTACTTCTTTGGTTTGGTAGGATCTTCATAGTCCCATTCGGACAGAAGGAGCTCGCGCTTTTCTAGTCGTCTCAGCAAAGGATAGACTGTGCCCTGTTCAAGAGCCAAGAAGGACATCTTCTCATCGAGAAGCTTGACAGCTTCGTACCCGTATGCCTTTCTCTTGTTAAGGAGGGCAAGAATAGCAAGCGTCACAGCGCCTCGCTTTATTTCCTTGGACCACCGGTCCAATTCCTCTTGCGTCTTTTTTGACATTGACACTTAGTTTACCTCTGTATTATCATTGTTTTCGCAAGCATTGTGTGTAACAATGTACTGTACGATATATAGTACTGTGCATAGTTTGTATATAAATGTTACCAACTAGGCTGTAATATCACATACATGTATATCTGACTGATAGATGCGTTGAAAGTAGAGGCTTCTCAAGTGACTGTGAAAGTACGTGTCAAACGCCTCTCCCCAGATGCCACGATTCCCACAGCTGCGACAGCAGGAGACGTGGCCTTTGACCTCTATTCCACGATAGACTATGAACTCAGGCCAGGAGAGCGTTTCGCAGTACCCACAGGGATTGCAATTGAGATACCACCGGGATACGAGGGGCAGGTTCGGCCACGGAGCGGCCTTGCGCTGAAAGAGGGTGTCACGGTGTTAAACACTCCAGGAACAGTAGACAGTGGGTATCGTGGTGAGGTGAAGACCATCATGATGAACCACAATGGAGAGCCCTTCAAGATCACAAAGGGGATGCGTATCAGTCAGTTGGCAATCAGACCAGTACCCGAGGTCGAATTCGTTGAAGTGGATGAGCTTTCAGACACTGAACGAGGAGAAGGTGGATTCGGAAGTACAGGCAAATAGATGGGACTGCGTCGCAATGTTTTTAATCGGCAGCAAGGGTGAAAGACC
>JAEORI010000323.1 GCA_016840965.1 Candidatus Thorarchaeota archaeon
CATGAACTTGTCCAGTTTCTTCAATGACAATGTCGTATTGAATAGTCAGTTCACTGATGACAACCTCAAGGATTGGGAAAGCTAGTGACACCCAGAAGCTTAGTGCTCCCTCAGTTGCAGCCACTATCCTACAGGTTAGGTTGTAATAATGCATTCCCATACGATAATGATTATCACCAAGCTTTGTAGCAGGTATAGGAACAACTGATGGAACATATTCAGGCCAAGTAGTAGAGTTGGCTACTGGAACGACATACCACGCTTGATCTTTCATAGGACCAATGTCTGGTAGTTGATTATCCCCAAAGGTTTCATTATGAACCAATAAGAAAGCAAAGATTGCTCCAATGAAGACCTCCTGGTTTCCGGGAGTGATGAAATGCATTCCAAAGAGCTGATATGGCACAATCAGTTGTTGGCCATTAGTGTGATTGAACTCGTTGAATGCAATCAAGAATGCTTCAAAATCACCAACATTCACAAACGATGCTGTCAGACTACCATTTCCATCTGCACCTTCCACAAAGAGGGAATCGTTTGTCCAGTACTCTTCTTCGAAGGTGCGTCCAAAAATAGCGGCTTCATCACCAGCAGTCCAAGCACTGGTATTGGGGATGAGAACGAATGGCATTGCTAGAAGAGCCACGACACATAAGGTCATGACCTTACTTTTTGTAGCGCGCATTGTATAAAATTCACCACCCAATATTTCTACATTTTATATTAAAAGATAAATGTATGATAGATTCATTGAATGATTTTATTAGAAATCTGTGAGTTTTGTCTGGTTCATGAATACTGGATAGATTTTACTCGTTTCCAGCCATCTGGTCATAGGTATTCTAAAGTGTGGAGCAATATCATTAAGAGCCTCTTCAATGGTGCCAAAACTTTTCACATTAGTTTCCAAGGCTCGTATTGCAATCTCTCTGAATCTCCAAACACCAAGTGGCACCCACTGCTGAGGATCAATCTCCATAAAAACAATGACTCCTGCTTGTCTTCCAATATTGGCTAGATACTCAAGAGCAGGAAGCCGAGTTGCATAATAGGCACCAACAACATCCTTTGCATAGTCCTTCCTACCTTTGAACCATTCATGGTCAGAGATTATTGGAGGTTTGAGACCTCCGAGCCAAGACTCCATGGCCTCAAACTGCCAACCGCTTGGAAGGAAGAGAAGAGCCACAGTGTTGCCAAGTGCATGATCAACACTCACTCGGAAGTCATTGATCCAAGGATTTCTTAGAACTTCTTTATGGAGCTGCTTTCCAATTATATCATCTGTAGCAGTAATGCTCCATTTTGTAGGAACAAGTCTTCGTCTCTTCTTCTGTCCAATTGTTCCTACGGATAGGAGTCTTGTGATATGCTCAAGTCGAATCCCCCCATCAAAGAGGTCTCTAATTCCAATCTCTGCTTTGAGATCTGTATCAGATGCAACCCTATCAATCACTTTTGGAACTGAAGGATTCTCATCGATTTTGAAGGTTCGTAGTGGAGCTGATGGACCTATTGGTAAGGTCACATCCGAGAACACAGATGTAAATTGGGGCCGCTTTAGCAAAGTGGCTTCTGATAGCAGTGGTGATTCAGAAAGCGCCAGAGTCTGCGTTTCAGCTAGCTCTCGCGAAGGGTCCTGAGCAGCAGTAACAGGGATATACTTCTTTGTCCGAACTAAACTAAATCGCAAGGCCAAAATCTCATTAATTGTCTTATTCAACCAGTGATCTGGTCTTTCCATATACATTGCATCTTCTGATCGGAGAGGAGGGATTAGTGGGCCAGCTAGTACTTTAGGATACCCGCTCTCTCCAACAAAAACAGAAGGAGGGGAAGACCCTGTCAAATCCATTCCAACAAATGCCTCATCGATCTGTGCTTGTGCTTTTGCCCTCATCAATATAGGACAGGGTTTGATTCCACATAGATGCCGATGTCCCATGCACTGACTACAGACCCTATCATTGTACGATGGCTTTTTTGCCACTTCTGGTGTAGGGTCGAGTTTCACCTGTTCCATCTGGGATTCATCCGAGTCTATTCTTTTCTCAACGCTATTATATAGGGTCTCATCACATTTAGACCTATATCTTTGTCACTCTCGATAACACCGAGATACTAGAATGGCTTGAGTAACCAAATCTGTTGAGTTTCGTAGAATGAGTGTGTAATAGCAATAACACTCAGTGAGATTGCCATGAGAACAGCGCCAGTTAGGAGAGATGACACAAAGACCAGTCATCAGGGATAAGAAACATTTGAAGTAATTACTGTATACATAGCATTCATTCCAACTGACAGGTAACCCCCTTCTAAGAGCCACGCACCAGAATGCCAACTGGTTGGGATTGGCCATCCGAAGTCGCTGAACTCGCCACTCCATGTACCATTTTGAATGTATAGATAACCATCTATCGAGGAAAAGCCCGCAAAGAAACAGGTACCATCATCAAAGTAAATCTCGAAATAGAATGTTATTGGCCAGGATAGTAGGAAATCTCCCATAGGAGGAGTTGTTGGTTCCTCCATCAAACCGATTCCATCGTCTATGATTGCTCCACTAAGACTATCCCACTCTGCGGTTTGGATTTCACCCACTCCAACGATATTTGAATGCCAGGGTGAGAATAAAACACCAATATCACCACCTATGGCTGTTCGATTCATTAGGACACCATCAACATATGCGCTAGGTTCAGACTGTTTGTAAAAGTCTGTCAGGTCTTCATTTACAAATGTAGAATTACACATCCAATAAAACTGGACATCATCTCTCTTCGAGTTAAGGAATTCAGCAGTTATCGCACCGAGACTTTTTGGACTTGAAGGCGGTCCGTTGTTCGGACCAAGAAAATAAATGAATATGGCAAACACTCCCGCGGTTAAGATTACAGTGGCCATTATCGCTGCAGCCACTCTCCTTGAAACACCAACATTGTAGTTTCTCATTACCAGCACATGAATCATTACGATGAGATCGGATATTATTCTATGGTTTTTGCGAGAAGTTCAAAAGATTGTTCAGCCTGTAATATATTTCGCAGAACTATGCAAAGTTGAGGCTATATGTTAACCAGAAGAGAGACTATTGCAGAGCTTCTAGAAAGAACCGAATACCCAATAACAGCTGAAGAGATCTGCGAGCAGCTTGACATAAAGAAAAGATCAATTGTGTATGAGGACCTCGATCATATCTCAAAATCAGTGAAGAGAGAGAACAAGGAACTTCTGATTCGTCCAGCAAGTTGCGGTAAATGTCAATTTGTGTTCAAAGTTGGAAAGACCGCAAAGGCACCCAGTAAATGTCCCAAATGCAGGTCACAATGGATACTTGCACCAGCTTTCTTAGTCAGATCAAGAAAAAAATAACATCAGTCTAATTCGTAAACTCGTTTCAAACCAGCACCTTCATGTTTTATGTCGGTAACACGTGAAACAACAAAATCAGATAGACCATATTCAGCCTCTTCTACATAGCCATGAAGGATGACTTTCATACCGACGCGTGGAAGAAATCTATGTTTATCCATAACAGCAGCTGAGAGCCTTACACTGTATGTCTTGCCATTTTCCTCGTCCTGAACAACAATATCTGTTGTCCCATACCAGCGACGTGCAGATACTTGAGTCGTTCGGCTTTTGCCAATCTCGCGAATGATTCCTTGTACAACAGTCATCTCAAATCACTTTCCCATGGGGGTATGAGTCTACCATACCGACCACCGCCGCCAGAAATATATCCAATCGATTTATTTCGATATGCTTCAAGCATTTGAGCGACTCGGTCATTCAACTCACTTATTTCGGTGATAGAGGTTTCAGTAAGAATGATTGTTTCAGAACCGAATGCCATACGCATATTGTTGTAGAGTTTCCGCACCTGTTTCGATGATGACGATTTTACATCAAGTGATAGACTAATGATATCTAAAAGTGGCGCAATATGTAAGTAGGGCGGACGGTGAGGCGGCGTCTTTATCTCTCCATCCCCAATAGCAGCTGCCCTATCTCGAACTCCAAGTCTGAGTTTTTTCCCATCAGCGGGACATTTCACCTTTCTCTTATGAATGTCATCCAAAAGTCGCTTCTTTTCTGTAACATCCATGCAACTGAGGTAGATGTTCAGATTGTCAAAACTTGGTGGTTGAGCTCCAGTTTGAATCACCAATGTCCTTCTGCAGCTTGAGCAGAATGACAAATAATATTTTCCAAGTCTTGGGTCAAGTCCTATATTCAGGACTGCGCTTCTTCCTTTTTTTCGTGTAATTGCCAACCTTAGCTCATCAAAGGTGGGCGCCTGAATCTTAAACCTGACAAACTCACGCCCGAGTTTGTTTGGAACTGGTGAATGTGCATCGCTAGAAGTAATGAAAGTTAGTGGCCGGAGATCAGGAATGAAATCTGCAGTATCCGAATCAGCTGAAAGACCCAGTTCAAGAAAGTGTATGTTTGCGGTTTCATCGCCGTAGCATGATTTTAAGGTGGAGTGTTTATTTTCTCGAAAGATCGATTTGAAAGGTGTGAAAGCATGAGCAGGTCCAATCAAACCCCCTATATCTCGAACAAATCCTGCAAGAATTTCACCATTAACATTGACACGTGGACGTCCGCCCCATGCATCATCTATGTTTGGAGAATGAGACTTCAAGATATCTCTCAGTGTTTCAACAGACTCGAAATCAGGTAGAAGCAAAACATGATGTATGGACTCATTGTCCTCAATTTCAACAGTCAGAATAAAAGACACATCATCGTAAACGAGCGAGTTGTCTTTCAAGGTGAGATTCTTTCGCAGATGGCGAAGCCAGTCCGGTTGAGTTACATCGCCTGTACCAATTATATGAAGTCCTTTTTCTAAAGCACCTTTAGCAATCATCGGTACTGTCATATCCTTACTTACACCAATGGAATGCTTTGAGTGAATGTGTAGATCCGTATTATAAAGTGGCATTCACGGACCCCTCAAATATTGATTACAACTTTAGTGACTGTTGGTTGATCTGCATACTCAAAAGCTTTCGTTCCATCCTCAAGTCTGAAACTTTTGGAAACAAGACGTTTAACCTCAATACGCCCTTTCTGAAGCATTTCAAGTGCCTTGTTATATGGACCTCTACTTGCCCCTAAAACAGTAAGTTCTTTGTTTACAATCTTCGTTGGATCAAATGAGAAATCAAGGCCATGCATGCTCTTAAGATTAACAACGCCTCCATTTCTAACAATATCAAATGCTATTCTAATACCATCAATATTCCCGGTCGCCTCTACAACGACCCTAGGACCAACATCATGCGTTGCAGCTAATATTTTCTTCTCCCAATCACTTGTTGTTACATCAACTGTATTCAATAATCCTAATTGACGTGCAAGCCCTAGTTGCCACCTATTTCGTCCGGCGATGTATACATCTGCACCGCTTGCATCATAGACCTGTGCAAGGAGTAAAGCTATCTTTCCGCTTCCGACAATTAGGACAGGTTCGCCTACTTCTGCAGGACTATCAGTTACAGTTTTGATTGCTGAGGCAAGAGGTTCTACGAATGTACCAGATAGAACATCAACGCCCGCAGGAAGTGGATGAACAAGATCAGCTGGGACGCTAATGTACTCTGAGAGACCCCCATCTCTTGTTATTCCAAGGATCTCCCTGTCAGAACAGTATTGACGTTTCCCACTCCTACAATACCAACATCTTCCACAGGATATGTCAATCTCAGTTGTCACTAATGTTCCAGGACTGAGTTCAGGTACTGAACTCTCGTGGATTGACCCAGTAATTTCATGTCCAAGTACAATTGGGAGAGGGACTTCAAAATCGCCCTTCCAGATTGCTATGTCAGTACCGCAGATGCCAACAGAACGGACTTCTATTCGAACATCACCAGGCATTAAAGGAGGAATAGGCGTGTCCGCGATTTGAAGGCCATCTGCAGTTAATACAAGGGACTGCATTTTCAATTTTGAGCTAAGTTCTTGAGCATGAATAAATCCTTCGATAGTAGTTGCATATGACTTATGAGTTTCACAATGAACGTTATCCTTGTAACAAATATTCAAGATTTTTGAGGGAATTGAATGAACAGACCAGTGTTGTTCAACGGGAGATTGAGCAAGGATAGAATAGACACTTGGTTGAACCTCCTGATTGAAAACAGTGAATCATGTTCAATGGACCGATCCCTCGCAAAGGCATTCTTACAACTTCCAGAAAGCATCACGTTTGTGTCATCGATTGAAGATAATATAGTTGGGGGTACTTCAATCTATAGAGATAGAACTAGACTATCAATGGTCTTAACTTCTGTTGGAGTCATCGAGAAATTCAGGGAGTCAGCAACTTATCAAATCATCAAGTCCTCGTTACCATTTTTTAAAACAGTAGCAATACGTGAGGTTGATGCTCTATTCCCATTTGATACCAAGAAGAAAAGTCTTGCTTTTCCACTAAGTTTAGAATTAGATTCGTGGATCAAAGATGTCATCAAGAGGTTAGGATTTTCACAAGAGGGGTTCATCAATCATTACTCATTTAAAATTCATAACAATGGAGGGGAGAAATCTTTAGGATGGATTAAAGAACACAATATGAAACAAGTGAGTGAGCTAATCTGGGAACAGAGTAAACCAATGGGATTGACAAATTCTCTTGTATGGGTTTCTCGGGATTTTGCTGCGAGCAGGAAATGCCTTATGATAACCCTTCACGAAGAGCAGGTGGTAGCAGTAGCAGGTTTCTGGAAATTATCAGACAGACTTTGTGTTACTCCAATATTGATTAATCCAACTCTAGTTAGTTGGAAACTCGTAGCAGAAAGTATTGTTTCAGAAGCTCGAAGAAATGGTTTAAAATTCCTTGAGCTGCCACTCATTGGAGATGGACAAGGTGACTTGATTTCAGAACTTGAAAATCATTGCAGAACCTCTTCACATAGGAGATTATCACTATATAGGAAACCACTCTAGTGTGATGATACTGAGAAACCCTTTTGTTCAACATCAATCTGTTAAAGGATGAGTATCGAATGTCTACTGTCAGTCTGAGAAAAAGTGGCTCGGGATTTCTACTGAAATACGGAGATGTAAAACTTGCTCTAGACACAGGAATTTGGGGCGAAACTACCCTTCTAACGCATTCTCATTCTGATCATATTGGCGGCCTAAAGAATGCACAACATATCGTTGCTACAAAGGGGACTTTTGAAACATGGCAGGCCAGAAGGTCTGATGTGTTTACGAATAAAACTATCATAAAACATGATGATATGTTTGGACAAATAGGTGTTAACATCACTGCTCTAAATGCAGGCCATGTTCTAGGCTCAACGATGTTTCTTCTCGAATTTCATGATGGTCTCAAAGTTCTATATACTGGCGATTTTAACAATGTAGATAGCTTAGTGCACAAAGCGGCCAAACCGATTGAGGCAGATGTTCTAATAACTGAGGCAACATATGGTACACCCCAATGGGTGTTTCCTAAAAGAAAGATGGTCTATGAAAATATCTTGGATACTGCATCGAGGGTACTAAGGGAGAACCGAATTCCTCTTTTTCATGCATACTCATTGGGAAAGTCACAAGAGGCAATTGCTCTTCTCCAGAGCGGAGGATTTAATGTATTATCCGGAAATACGAGCATTGACAAAGTTTGTTCAGTATATCAGCAACATGGATTCAATCTGAAACATCAGACTCTTCAGAGTCAAAATCTTACTAGGATTCTTGACGAAGGCGCGGTTATTGTGAGTTCATCTTCACGTCATACAATTGATAATTTGAAACGAACCTTGGGTAACAATGAATTCGCTCGTTATGAAACAAAGCTTGAGTATTTCAATCTCTCAGGATGGACCTTAGGTAAATTTAGAGAAAGGGGCTTTCCCTTGAGTGCTCATTCAGACTTCAATGGATTGCTTAAATTTGCGAGTGAGGTAAATCCTAGAGTTGTGTACTGTTTTACAGAGAATGGAAGAACCCTCTCAAAACATCTTTCAGAAAATGGTATTCACGCAGTACCACTTGAGTAGGTGATGCGACTTGGAAAAAGCTCTCTCAGAGTTGGTCGAGCCTGTTCATGCGGATTCATTCTTTTCTGTTTCCCGATTAGGAGAGGTGCACGAGCGTCTTTGCTACGAATATCTTGATCCTGAAGGATACTATCGCAGAGTAATTCGTGACGAGAAACTATTCAGAAAGGAAATTGAAAAATTATCAGACAACATGCAATACTTTCTTGATCAAGAAAGAGTCGAAATAAATGGCAAACAAGTTAGATCTCAAGTTGACTATTGTGATGTATTTCTGAAGGGAGCAACAGAAGTTGTAGCTGTAATATATTTGATAGATTTTGTTGGGAAATTCCAGAAAGGACCAAACAAAATTGAAACTTGGCTTGAAGAGGAAGAAGCACCTTATGATTTTGAAATTATCTGGAGATTTCCAGTTGGTACTCGTATCAGAGAAATTGAAACCACCTTGGAATTCGAGATCTATGGAGACCTAGTTACCTTATGGGCACAAGAAGGAGATGAGGTTGGAGGATATGAGAAAATGGAATTCGACCTGGAAGATACAGCGGATTTGCTAAGGTGAAACACCATGCAATCTCCTAATTTTATTGACTTTGTTGCATGGACACTTATCATAATAGGTGCTCTGATAATATTATCAGGAATTGTTTCAATATTGAAACATTCAGACAGTGAAATAGTAGGACAAAAAAGAGAGAGTAAGGGAATCATTCTATTGGGTCCGATACCTATTGTCTGGGGCTATGGGAAAAAGACGTGGATAGCTGCTGCTATTTTTGCTATTGCTCTCTTTGTTCTTGCTTACATCTTGCTCCCCTGAGTACTCCATCCACACTCAGGGCATTGTTTCAAGCCAGCTATTGTACGAACGATTCTTCCGTTGAGGAGACATTCTGGACAAATATCAAGATGCTTATGGCATGTGAGGCAGATTGGTTTTCGATTCAAATCTCGAATGCATGTAATAGTACCGCAAAAGGGGCATTTGATAGCGTGATCTTGACAAAACTCGTTTCGACAACGGTCGCATCGAATTTTTGATTTCTCACGACAAAGCGTGCACGTCTTAGCCAACTTCAACACCCCAAGGAAATTCGTTAACTAGCACCAAATAAGTCTAGCCCCATAATAACGAGTATTACCCAAGCCATACCAATCCTCATAGATATCTGTTTATCTTTATTTTTGGAGCGACGACAAAATGTTGTTCATCTGTAGAAATTGTGGGAAATCTTCCGTAGATATCGATATGGTACTAGAAGGTGCGTGCAGTTGTGGTTGCACTCATTTTCATTTGGTTTCTAAAGATAGATCAGAATTGCCACCTGAACTTAGTGAGAAAGAATCTATCAGAAGAGACTTGCATAAATGGCTTGACTTGAATCTTGATTCTATGCCTCCAAATCTTATTGGGAACATCAGAGTTCTATTTGAAATCGCGAATGACAAAGAAAATGCCTCGCCATAGGCATCCTATTCACTTGATTCAATATTCTCTAGAGGTCGCTCAATCCGGGCAATCTGATCTTCAATTTGGACATGAAGATCTGTCTTGCCAGCAACATTGGCAATACGTTGTACAGCTTTGAGACTATGGATTAATGAGTCAAGCCATGAAAAGATATCACCGGGATAAGCCCATAGCTCAAAATCATCATGAAGCTTCTGTGCAAGTCCAGAGGGATTAAGACCTTCTTTGCGTTTCTCGACCAACCATCTTCCTAGACTGACTTTCCCATGGTCACATTCGGGATAGTCGCGACATCCACAATTGAAGAAGGTAATAGTCCATTTACTAAACACCTCAAAGACCCATTGAGGAAGTCGTCCAACTCCGGTTTTTGGATTGCTTGCATCACCAATCTCACTAAAAACTCCTGAGAAGAGTCTTGTTGGCATATGGGTTCTAAATGCCGAGTTGATTTCTTCTTGGAGCTTGGCTGTTAGATAGACATTCTCAAAGGGTTCAAGCATAATTGCAATATCAATAACATCGTATATGGATGTGAGTTTCATGACTTCAAGACCCGTACTCGGGGTCAAGAACGACAATGATGTGGCACGTCCAAGATCTGTTGGATGAACACCACCCTCTTTAACACGCACCATATGTGTACGAACAAGATGCTTGAGAGCCTCGGAAGGAGGAACTGACATCGAAAGCATTCGTTTGTAAGCAAGAGCTACTTCCTTCAAATCCACAAGGCCCGTCGAGCATATAGTAGCAAGAATTTGTTCTGCACATTCCTCTTTATCTGCAAATGGTTCTACATCTTCGATAATTCCATTCAATAATTCTACTGCAATCTCATCCTCTGATTTGTCCTGACCACCATGATATTTCTTCTCAGGTTGAACAATGATGTAGACTTTACCTCGATCATGCTTTCCAAGACGACCAGCTCTTCCAAGCATTTGCTCAAACTCTGCAGTAGAAAGCCAATCAGCACCCATAGCTAGAGATTCGAAAATTACTTGAGACGCTGCAAGGTCTACACCAGCTCCAAGAGCTGCAGTGGTTACAATACTAGCAAATCGTTGTTTTGAAAATGAGTGTTCAATTCTACGACGACGAGAATACGATAAACCTCCATGGTATACTGATGTTGATACGCGATGTTCTCTTAGCCAATCGCTCAATGCATGCGCTCGTCGTCTTGAATATGTGAAAATGATTGATTGTCCTTTGTTTCCTGAGCTGCTTGTGTGTCGAAATTCTTGATTAACAAGTCGACGTATCATTGTTCGCTTCTCTTCGTCTGAACGAGCAAACACGAGATGTCGTTCCAAAGGAATTGGACGCCCTTCATAATTTACAAGCTTCATTTGCAACTCCTTTGCCAATGCTTCTGGAGAACCAACTGTGGCAGAAAGTGCAAGAAACTGAGCTTTTGGATAATGCATACGCATTCGTGTTAGAAGTCCATCAAGCTCGGGACCCCTTTCAGGATCAGCAAGATTCTGAATTTCATCAATTATAACTGTTCCAACTGCTCCAAGTTCAGCAATATCACCTGATCTAAATATTAGATCAAGCGCTTCATATGTGGCACAAATAACATCAGCTTTTGTAATGTCAGTATCGACAATTGGCTTTCCTTCATCACCAACATCTAGACGCGACATACCAACTTTGATACCAACGCGCAGTCCGACTGACTTGTACCGTTTTCTAAATTGCTCATACTTCTCGTTTGTCAGAGCTACTAAGGGTGACATATACACCATTTTCTTTCCCTGGATGGCTTTGGGAACTCCTGCAAGTTCGCCCAGTAGTGTCTTTCCGGATGAAGTAGATGAAACAATTAGCATATTCACATCGTTGAAAAGACCAGCATCAACCACTTGAGATTGAATGGGTAGTAGATGTTCTAGTCCTTCTGATGTAAGTTGTTCTTTGAATTTAGATGGAATTGGAAGATCTGCTATCCTTCGGGATGTTCCTGTTTCGTGAGCAACAACAGTATCAACCAGCGTTAAATCAGGTTCACTTGCAGGATCAAACCCGGGAGTCATCATTTCGATTATTCTTGGAACAGATTTTACTCGGGATACCTGTTTTTCTAGTTGAGTTAACATAACCTTGGATAGATGAATGCCCAAGTTCTTCAATTCTATTCTGAGGTCAGCTTGTCCACAATTTGAACAAACAACCTGTTTTTGAGTAATCTTTACAGCATTGCGTTTTGTCAAGATTGTAAGTCTGTCATCCCGAAGACAGTGCTGGCATGTTGGTACGATTCGAGGTTTTTGGGCTTCCAAACGAATTAGAAGATTTTCAAGATCTTTTAAGAAATCAGGTTTCTGTTCCCTTGGAATAATAATTGTTTTCGCGTTCCTTATAATATCATGAGTTTCCTTTGGTTGATAATAGACTGGCTTGTTATATTTAACAAACCAGAATCGTTTGATTTCCAAGAGACCCGACTCTCGATATCCATATTCCACCATTCCATTGAGCATAGATCGTTGACGGTCTCGAAGCACATCCGAAAAGATATCCACTCTAGTTGTCAGTTCTTGTCGACCAGCCCTAAAAATAAGTGTATAAGGGTTTTCGAGCCGCTTCTGTACATCTGCGTCAGCAATCTCCAACTAGAAACCTCATCCTTTTTTGCGTAATATCGCACCAATGACTGTTTTGGTCGTTTCATAGTTCGAAGATGAAAGAATCACTCTGTGACTCTATTATAGACAGAGTTCGTTCAAACTCTTCACCGAGAGCTTCAATCCCAGTCTTTGAGTCCATTCCTGCTTTCTCAACAATCATCCAATCAGACATGATATCAATATCAGCAAAGCTACTAAACTTAAAGAATGGAGCTGCCATAACCTTTGTTCTTTCGCGATTCCAAAACTTCCGCTCATTATAATATTCGACAAAAGGTTTGTACAAAGGACCGTTGGTGCCTGCTAGAATGAACTTCGCTCGTTGGAGACCAGAAACATGGGAAACATTGATTCGCTTGAAAATCTCCTCGTAATGAGCTGTCTGCGGGACATTGGCTTTCATCTGGACAGTTGCCAAGGGGTCAGCGGCTAGAATATTCCCCTTTTCAACAACCAGATTTCGGATTAGAGTGATTATTTCTTCCTGCTTCCGAGCACTTAGAGGGTCAATGACCTCTGGATTTACTATGTCTACTTGAGGGAGCGGCTCATCAACACGTAGCAGTGTGGGATCAAAAATTAAAGCTGAGAGATACTCAAGAACATCAACCTGTATCTTTCCTTTTGTAGCTACACCTTTGAAAATTCCGGGGCCTATCAGAACTGAATAAACAAGGGTTCCCCGAATTATGGACCATAGTTGATTTGATAGAATTAGTGCTTTCCCTTTCAAGTCAGCATCTTTGAAAGCCCCCACCTGAAAATCATAGCTTTCAATCTCTATCAACCAATAGAGTGGAGTATGGATGGAGTTCATACCAATTCCACTCCATAGAAATTTGAATTTACGAAATCAAAAATGATTCGAACGGAGATTTCGTCTCTCTCAGATTCAGGCACATTTGAAATAGCAGCTTTTGAGTCCTCAATTATTGCTTCTAATTGAGAGTTTTCAATCTTGAGTCTATCAACAATTTCAGTCAAACATTGTTCGACGCTCTCTGCATGAGTGTTCTCTTGATATTTCAGAACACGCAAGACACGTGCAATCTTTTCTTTGAGATAATCCTCACGCTCTTCGCCCCAACGCCTTTTCGCAAGTTTGACATCTCGCTCTAGGAAATCAAAAGGCGAAGTAAGATCAGGTTCAGCTTTGTTTCCTCTACTTGATGTGACTCCCACAGAAACATATGGAGACCTATCTCCTTTGCCAGTGGCTTGTTGAGGTGCGATATGAACTAGAAAATGACAAATTGCTCTTAATGGCATATCTTCGAAAGAACTTCCAAGCTCATCTATGAGATTGTCTATTCGGGAGATATTTGCATCCATTGTAAAAGAATGTGTAGCTGTGAGCAAACTTTCCCTCAGCAAACGAAATAATGCTTGAGTTCTTCGTTGAATATGCAAGAATTTACCATTTAGTGTGCTTACATTCCACTTTGTAATTCCTTGACCAAATGAAATGAGTGCATCTTTGCTTGTTGATTTTGGATGTTCTGTGTGCCATTCTTCAATGACTGGTGCAATCACAGTTTCAGAAATCTTTGTCCTAGCGGACAGGATTGAAAGAGCCTTCTCAACTTCGATTGAAGCACCATCAATTCCTTCTTCAAGATTTGCTAGTTCACGAACAGAAATTTCGAGCTGTCTTACAAAACTTCCATAGATATGAGATATCCATCTGCCCTCAGTGAGCGCAAATTCCATTATATTCCCAGGTAGATTGGGAACATCTTCACCCACCTTAGCCCTTCTTTGAAGCTCTGCGCTAAAGAGGCTAACAGCTTGCTTTACTCCCATTATGCCATCCATGTCAATCAGATAAGCAATCATCGCAATTTCTAAAGGGCAACATAGTTTTTCAGCAATCTTATTGGAATCAGCTTCAGGAACTCGTTTAACTCGCTCTCTAAGGTTTGCATATTTTTCAGCAAATTCTTGGACTAACCTTTGGCGGCTCTCCTTGGCTAGTTTCTGAATGTCTGGTTCAAACAACACTGCGAGATTCCTCTTAGACTCAAGATGCACTATCCATTGATGGATAGTAAAACTAGTTCTCAAAGTCACTAAATAATGGTATTTCGTTCATAATGAGTTAGTTATTGGATACTAAGGCAATGGATTTGATTTTTTATAATCCTGCAGAAAGTAGTATGAAGTGAATACCAAAACCTATCAAAATCGATGCGAGGAATAATGCAGATATTACCTTGAGTCTTGAAAAGTGGCGACCATGTTCAATGTGTATGATCAACCAAGCAGCTGCAAAAAGACCTAGGAAAATGAAAACAAGTGAGATTGGGAAATAATATCCTTCAAATCCTTGGAGCATGTGTATCGCCTCTTCTTTCTGTATAAGGGTCGCCAATCGTTTCGAATTTAAACGTCACGGTGTTGTAGTCATGCAAGGAAGTCATACTCCGTGGTATGGTCTTTTCCATCGATAGTAATGTTTCGAATTAGCTTTCCTCGTTTCTTGGCAAGACGACGTTTCTCTGAGAAGCTGAGAGATGAATCCTTAGGAATCTCAATGTCCTTGATTTCAATATTATTTCTGATTGTGATATTTTTTGTCTTGGGACCAACCTTATCCTTCAAATCCGGGAGATATGTCTTAAGAATATAATCTAACACTTCAGGGGTATTGCCCAAAGCA
>JAEORI010000008.1 GCA_016840965.1 Candidatus Thorarchaeota archaeon
CGTTCTACGTTTGACTCTTTCTATTCGTCATCGCCGAAGTCGCCAGCACCACCGGGACCGCCACCCATGTCTGGAGCGCCTTTAGAGCTGATGACATCATCGATTTTGAGAATCATCTGAGCTGCCTCTGCTGCTGACATAACAATCTGCCGATTGACGATAGCTGCTTCGACAACACGAGCTGCTTTCATATCACTTACTTTACCCTTTGCATAATCAATGCCATGAAGGATTTTGCCCTCTGTGTGTGCCTTTCTGAGGTTGACAATGATGTCAATGGGATCAAGCCCTGCATTCTCAGCAAGAGTTTTGGGTAGTGACTCTATAGCATCAGCAAATGAATTCACTGCGTACTGTTCACGACCTTCAAGAGTTGATGCGTAGTCTCTCAGTTGCTTGGAGATTTCTGATGCCAGTGCACCACCACCATATGTTATTTGGGGATGCATTACAACATCTCTCACAACGTAGAGTGCATCGTTCAGAGCCCGGTCGACCTCATCAACGATGTGGTCAGTGCCACCTCTAACGAGTAATGTAACAACACTTGACTTCGGTGTCCCCTCAATGAACAACATCTTGTCATCTCCGACATCCCTCTGTTCAATGAGCTTTGCAGTTCCTAGGTCGGCTGCAGTCAGATTCTGGATTTTGGATATGATGGTTGCCCCAGTTGTTTCATGCACTCGCTCAACATCTGACTTCTTGATTCTCCTGATAGCCATGATGCCTTCCTTAGCGAGGTAGTGTTGAACAATATCATCAATTCCTTTCTGGGCAATTACAACATTAGCGCCTGCTTCAACGATCTTCTCGACCATGCTTTTCAGCATACGTTCCTCTTCATCGAGGAAGCTCTGCATGGCAGATGGAGCGGTTATAGAAATCTTGGCATCGAACTCAGTTTTAGTTACTTCAAGAGCAGACTCGATTAGAGCAATCTTGGCTCCTTCGATTCTCTTTGGCATTCCCGCATGAACAATCTCTTTGTCAAGAACTAAACCCCTAACGAGCTCGGTCTGTTCGACTCTCATTCCATCTTGCTTTTGACGGGGAATGTTATCGATGTCTAATTCCTCACCTTCAGGAATGTCTTTGGCAATTGCTAGAACTGCATCCACCACAATCTTTGCCAAAGTGTCTTTATGGGTTGACACGAACTTGCTTGACATTGAAGTCTTTGCAACATCTGTGAGGATTTTTTTGTAATCGCTGGCTGCTGGGTCTACTGTTTCTGCGACTGCATCAATGACCTCCAATGCTTTCACAGTAGCTTTTCTGTATCCACTGATAATCGTGGTTGGATGTATCTTCTGATCAAGTAGAGTTTCAGCCTGCTTGAGCAGATCTCCAGTCAGAATTGCGGCTGTGGTTGTACCATCTCCGACTTCTGAATCCACGGTCTTAGCGACCTCAATAACCATCTTTGCAGCAGGATGCGCAACATCCATCTCTTTCAAAATTGTTGCTCCATCATTGCTGACTGTTATATCGCCGAAACCATCCACAAGCATCTTGTCCATTCCTTTTGGACCAAGAGCGGATTTCACTGCCTCGGCAATCACAATAGCGGCCATGATATTGTTTCTCTGAGCATCACGACCACGCGTTCTCTCGGTGTCTTCTCTTAGAACAATCACCGGTACCTGTTGACTCATCAATTAGTTCCTCCATTCACCTGGTCTGAATAGCCAGTTGACATAATACTGACTGATTTCGACCAGTTCAAGAAAACTGTACATGCGCTTCGCGGAATTTTAAGTTTAAAAACGTTGCTTTCAGGCTGTTATTCTAGGTCGTCTAAGAACCACATTGTCGCCTCGCTTGGCTCCGATTGCTTGGGCGATGTGTGAACATTTTGCCTTAGTGATATAGTAGGTTTCCACACGAGTCTTCTGCTGAATTTCAGGTACGGTTTCAATGTTTGCTTGGCCTTTCGAGATGACAATATCACTCTCTGCCATGAGTTGAAGGAATTCTTTACTCACATATTTCAAGGGAACTCCATGTGCCCAAGCCCCACTATTCGCAATTGTGGAAAGTTGTTCTATCTCAGTGCCACGAACATCATCTTCTGTGGCATCGTTTATCATTGGTCGACCCTTGACTACAAAGGTTGTTCTCCATCCGAGTACTTTCAAGAACCTGAGTAGAGGAATATCAAGAATGACCTCTCCTGCATTATCAGCAAGATAAAGCAGATTGCCTTTCCGAGTGCTGAGAGAACTCCATAGATGTTCGGAGTCATCAAGAGCAAACCCCTCCTCAATGATTGAGTCGAAGACTTCAATAAGTGCTCCAAGGTCGGGGTTGTGTTCAGCAGTATTGTAATCAATGACATTGCCTGCAATCGATGCTGCGAGACAAGCTCTCAACCTTTCGTACCCCTCAAGAACATCAGTCTTCTTCTCAATCAATGAGAGTGCATTTAGAGCAGACTCTTTACTGATTCTCTTTATCTCTAAATAGGGGTCCTCAACACTCCCTATTTCATAGAGCTCTTGATAGAGCTTTATTGATAATAGAATAGGCGTGAGACTATCTCTATAGCCCTCTGATAAACGCTTGAACGCCAATGAGAACAGCTTGTTCTGCTCATCCTCGTCTTCTGTTAGCAGTGGAATGAGTGTTTTTAGACTATTAGCAATACAAGCCGAACAATCCGGAATGAGCGGGACCTCGATATGGTCACTCATCTATGGTTCCTTCCTCTGTGATGCCTTCTCCCTTCTTTACCATTAGATAAGCATCTTCTCCATCCCGATAGTAGCCTCTCAACACTCGACGAACAGAATAGCCCAGTTTTTCATATACACCAATTGCACTCTCATTCGTCTTTCTCACTTCAAGGAAGAATTCACTAGCTCCGTATGATTCCATACCCTCCATTCCAGCTTTGATGAGAGCTGATCCAATACCAAGATGCCTCAGAGTTTCGAGGACTGCAACGGAAACAATGTGCCCCTTCTTCACAGGCATCCGTCCAAATCCGGAGATACCTCTTTCAACTCTACACATGATATACCCAACAATCTTCCCTTCATATTCCGCGACTAGGAATGCCTTAGGTGCATGATAGTAGAGTCCCATGAAGAACTGATCTGGATAGTTCTCTGGTAAACTCTTCTCGTTTATTGAAACTACCTGTTTGATATCATCTGGTTGAAATTGGCGCACGCTGAAGGGTTTATTCATGGTTGTGTAAGATGGATTTCATACTTCTTTTATCAATTATGCAAACGGATTTCGTGTTGCTTTCTCAAAGCTTATCTTGGAGATGGTTCGAAACAGGCACATGTCCGTCATACTTGTAGGTGGTTCCCCCGGAACTGGTAAGACAAAAGTTGCCAAGATACTTGGTAGTAAGCTGTCTGTAGAAGTGATCTCACTCGGACAGCTTGCAGATGAATCTGGCTGCATCACAGCAGAAGACAAAGCTCGCAATACTGGAATTATCAATGAAGACTGTCTTGTTGATGCACTTTTCGAACTAACTGAGGACAAGGGCAAGAGACTGATCATTGAGGGCCACTACATCGATCTTGTACCCAGCTCATCTGTTCAATGGGTATTCATACTCAGAACACATCCTGAGACACTCAAGATGCGATTGTCTGGACGCGCCTACTCGGATGACAAAATTACAGAGAATGTTGAAGCCGAAGTTATTGGAGTATGTCAATTAGACGCACTTGATGCATTTGGTGAAGCAAAGGTGTTCGAGATTGACACCACTGAGTTAAGTGCACCACAGACTGTAGAAAGAATCAAAGCGTTGATGAAGAACGGATCTTCACCCACTCGAATAGACTGGATGGTTGAGCTAGAAGAACAGGGACGACTTGACGAGTTCCTTGCAGATTAGGCTTCTTTCTCTCTTAGTGCTATTGCAAGCAGTGCAACGATTCCTGCAATAATCATTGATAGAGGAATAGGTGTTGCATAGATCAGTCCTTCCAAACTTGGATCAAATGTTACAGCGAATGTGATGAGAAAATACACTGTGCCTCCTGCCATCCCAAGCATTGCTGCTGGAATAAGAGACAGCCAGGTAGCTCTCGGGTTTGTGTGAGCAAAATAACTCAATGCGATCATGAATATTCCTGCAATAACCGGGAACAAGTAGATAACTCCACCAGTACGAAGTAATGCCTCAATGAATGTGCCAAATCCAACTTCCGGAGGGACTCCAGGAAGGCGAACCATCACATCCAAAAAATTAGTCGAGATTGCTAAGATGCCTCCCGCAATCAACACAAATGCTGGCCATCGATAAGTAAGCATCCCCAACTGGCGTTTTCTCAATTGCTTCCTCAGTTCCAAGGCTTTCCTTTGACGCTCAGATTCCCTACTTACTTCAATCTCGCGCTCTTTTTTTGTTAGCCCATCATCAATGTGCTGTGAGTCAGCTTCATCATCTACTGCATCGATAAGATCTTCAGCCATATCTTCTGAATTCGAACTGTGTTCGTCCATTCTATCTCCTGATGCTTGCAGGTGTTTGTGTATTTAAGCATCAGTATCTGCGAAGCTCTCATGAGGTGGGAAAACTGCAGAGCCGCTCCAATTCTTTCACAAAGGGATCCGCCAAGATTTCATCAGTCATCTTGGCAATGTCTGGTTCTTGAGCAGTCGCGTAAAGATCACTCAATCCTTTGTTCACCAATTTTTCGAGACTGTTGTCTCCAAAGTATAACGAATAAACTAGCGCGTTTGCTAGTCTGTCGAGTATGGGTATGTGCTCGCTGTCAGAGGGCTCTTCCTGTTGTGAGTGAAGGTGACTTAAGGCATCGAAGAGACCTCTATACACCTGAGACTGTTTTGGCAGTACAAGTGGTAGCTCTCCCATAATTCCGGTGTTTAAGCAGCATGTGAGTTGAGAGTAGTTTGTGAGATACCTAATGCATACCTGTTTTACAAGCTTCGAATTCAGAATCAATCCAAGAACGTGGAGATCAGCATTATTGTAAAGGGGCGTTATCTTTACAATACCCCCTCCATGTATCATTCCTCGGGGTTTCAAGATGCAGCGTGGGTATCTGTAGTTTTTTGTGGCAACAAGAAACTCATTTTCAAATGAGGCCTTTAAAGCAGAATCTTGATGAAACCAGTCATCAGTATAGAAGACGTGTTGCGACCTCAGACCGTATCTCTGAACACTTCTCCCAGAAGAAATGTATGGAATCGAGAATTTGGATGTCTGCGTCTTCCTAACATGTCGCATTGGGATATCACGCCCCCTTCCTGCCACAAGAAGACCTTTCTGTCCTCTCTTGAGAATCTTTGTCAAGATATGATCGTAATAGATTGGAAAGACGCTGCTTTCTCGAAGCACACTTGAAGACAGGACATTTGACTGCTCATGACCTTGCCTTCTGGACTCTACTCTGATTGAGTGTTCGCCATCGATTTCTGTCCGTTCACAGAATAGACTAACCATCTCAAGCGTGACTCCATCGAACGGACTCCCTTCATCAACAACCTTCCAGAGCTTGGTATGATTCAGAAGAAAGTATCTTGTCTTTGAAAATTGTTTCACTCTTAGGAAACTGTTTGGAACAAGAAAACCGAGTTGGGCACCCTCTTTCATCAAAGATGTTGCCCTGACAAGGAAATGCGCAGCACTATTCCATGTGCCAATTTTTCCTCCTCCAACATTGTGTGGATATAAATTGGTAATGAACGGTCTTTCAATTGGCCCAAGGATACTACCATAGGGTGGATTCCCCACCACGATATCGAATCCAGGATTTTCGCTAAGAAAAACATTTGGAAATTCCAATCCCCAATGAAATGGTTTCACAATATCGAGATGGTTCCTCGTCTTTCCAGAATTCCGAGGACGAAACCTCTGACGAAGAACATTGTCCAATTCGATAACTGTAATGGTTTCTATATCTGGCGGTATTTTGACAAATCCCACGAGGCTGTTTCCATAGCGAACGTTAAGTTTGGTATCCGATTTTTTATCCCTACTAACCCAGTCACTAATCTTATTCTTGCAAGAAATAATCGCGTGTTGAGCATAATCCACACCGAATAAACAATCTGCTGCAATTGATTGTCTCTGTTTCTTTTCTGTGTCCTTGTCACCAAGACTGATTCGAATTTTTTTGAGCCAATTTGCAGCAGCTAGAAGAAATACTCCCTCTCCAACTGCTGGATCAAGAATAGTTACGCACTTGACACCTTTGAGAAGTTCCTTTCTTGTTGTAGTGCTCAACTCAACTAAATCTTCAACATTTCTTATTGGAGCATCAACTCGTTCGGACAGCCACTTGAAAATAGTGTCTTTTGTAATCAAGCTGGCAAGGTGTTCAGGAGTGTAATATGACCCTGTTCTCTTCTTGATTGACTTAGCTGACATCACGGTTTCTTCATTCAACGCTTGGCAGCTACAGTCCTGAGGCATATTTTTGCTATCCTCTATCTCATTTTTTCCAAGTATATAATCTATCAACTGTAGCTCCATATAATAAGAACGGCCATAATATTTGGCGTTGCAGTCATTATGGGTCGAAAATATTCTCGTCTAATGTGAGATATAGCTAATAAAAAACGAAAAACGGTTGGGCATAAAGCCCAACCATCTATTATTATCCTACTTTTGAGCCACAGTTCGGACAGAACTTGGCACCTTCGATAGCTGTGCCACAATTGGAACAGAACTTGGCGCCTGCTGGAGTACCAGACGGTCCTCCTTGCCCCTGTCCACCTTGCATCATGCCTGCAGCAGCACCCATAAAGCCCATTCCAGCACCAAAGCCAGCACCTGGACTTTTACCTAGGGATTCTGCAGAATCCTTGACTGTTTCAGCACCCATGACTTGTTGTCCGCTGACACCACCAGTCTTTAACCAGAAGAGTCGTTCTCTATACTTCTCAGTTGTATCGATTCCCTCGAACTTCAAATCAACAAGCTCGAGACCTATTCTCTCGAAGTTCATTCGAACCTTGGTCTTGACCTTGAGAGAGGTCTCATCTAGTTGTGTGAAGACCGCTTGAAGATCATAATGGGCAAACTCGTCAATAATTTGCTCGTTCATGAATGAACGCAGGAAATCATTAACTTTGTTTGTTGAGAAAGCATTTTGATTACTGACTACCTCGTTCGTGAAGATCTTCGGTTCCTTGACTCTAAACCAGAAATTGCCATGGAACATTAAGGGTGCTAAGTCACTGGTCTGACCTCTTCCTCCAAACTTGCCTTGAAACTGGGAGCGGGAGATGAAGATACAAGTGGCTTCAAAGACATCGCCCTTAACCTTCTTCTGCAACCAACCCACAAGACCAGGCATGCTACTCGTGGTCAACTTGTGACGACCTGCTAGGAAAGTATCCAGAGCCTTGCCATCCCTATAGAAAATGGCGGCTTGGTTTTCCATTACAATAAGCTGAGATCCCCAACTAATTCTATTATCGGGATAACGCCAAACAATGTGATCCGGACTGGCGTTAGTCCACTCTATCGCATCGGCCATGATTCATCTACTCGGTTATGTTTTATCGAGTTCTAGGTTGGATAGAGTTCTCATATGTTTTAAACATTGACATGGCAAAGTCAGACCCCTGAAAATTGGGTATCTTTTGCTCCTAAGCTCCCAGTTATATGATATTACATGAATATTAGTCTCTGAGATGCAATGAGTGAGGACCCCCCTGAACAACAACAAAAGAAACGGGTGATACAGCAATCGCGTCAATTCAATCCCCTAGCTACATATGCCATCTATACAGGACTTATTCTAATTGGATATATTCTCTTTTGGTTGTTCTCTTATCCTGCATTGATTGCATTCACTATGTTTTTCGTCATTATCTTGCTACGAGACACTATGCATATTGTAAAAACCTATGAAGTATCATTTGCTAGAAAAGCTTCTGTAGTAAACCTTTGTTACTCCATAATATTCTTCATCGTTCTTGTTGTAAATGGAACCGCTCTCAGTCAAGGTCTGAGTCCTCCTATCTGGCCTGAGTTTTCTGAGCTAGCCTCCTGGTCTCCCATGTTCATACTTGGAGGAGTTTTTGGTGTAGCCAATATCAAGCGAATGTATGGCCCAAGAAAATCAGGCTTTCAATATCCCTGATTTCATTGTTCAAGAACCATGAGATCTTGGCCTAGCAATACCTCTGCGTTAGTTCGTCTACTCACAATCTCTATGACCTTGTCCTTGTTTGCATCCACCTCTGGGGAAATGTGAGTCAACACAATCTTTGATGGATTGATTTCTTCTGCAATTTTAGCCAATTCAGTTGGACTCGTGTGAATACCTTGCGGATGTGGACCATCTAGCCAATTACATTCATGTACCAATATGTCAGTACCTTTGGCTAGATCAATGATATCTCTGCAAGGCGCAGTATCCGAAGAATATGTCAGAGACTTTCCCCCATATTCAATTCTGAATGCACGTGTATCATAGTTTCCATGTAACGTTGGACCTGCAATTACAACAAGATTACCCACGGGGATAACATGATTTTCATTCAACACCCTTGTCTGGATCAGTATCTTATCTCTGAGATATTTGAAAGCAATATCATATGTTCCTCTAGACCACTCTCTGACTGTTGGGGGTGCAAAAAGATTCAGGGTTTTATCATAGCCTGATAACCACAAACTTTGACATAGTGGGAGAAAATCGGAACAATGATCGATATGGAAGTGGCTGATAAAGACCGAGTCGATAGTCTTGATATCAATCTCAAGTTGAGTTAGTCTATGAAGTACTCCTGAACCTACGTCGAGCAGAATCCGATGGTCTCTGTCCTCCATTAAAATTCCAGACTGAACCCGCTTGGGATCGGGATATGATGTGCCAGTACCCAATAAGACAGCTCGCATTTCAATCATGCTTGCTTGATGCTAAGTGTGTATTCAGTCTTCCTTTGTGGGATTCATGAAAACTAATACGTATATCTCGAACTCTTGGGTTTGATGACGTATGTGAAAGTGTTCATCAAAAGCCTAAGGTCACTGATTATCCTAGCATGATCTATTTCAGGAGAAGTTAGTTTGCGACTAATCTCTGGACAAGATACTGTGCGTGCAGTTCTCAGTAATGGAAGGCAATCGACCGCCACATCTCCTTTTTCTACACCATTCCATATCTCCTCAAGTGCTTCAACCACAATCTCATGTTGCTTTAGAAGGAGATTTCTATCCAAGCTACCACAGGCATCCTCTAGAACAAGACCTGCCATGCTCTTGGCTTCTGATACAAAACGAGCACCTAAGTTTCCAGCTGGACAGGATGGCAATTCTACTTCTTCGCTGCGCCGCTGGTACATCCCGGTCATTACAAGATAACATGGCAAAGCACTATATATTTGCCACTCCTCACAAGATGACATTACTAAGAATCGATTCTGCAAAACATTGACATTGTTGGGTACAGAAATGGACAGATATATACCTTTGAGTATCTTTCGACCAGCTCAAGCATTTCGCATTGAGGGTTTCGATATTGAGCAATGAAGATGGTGAAATCTCACTAGACCTCGAGCAATCTGATGAGGAAAGGAAGCCACAGTTTCTCCAGAGGTTCTGGAAACAACTAGCTGAAATCCTCACGTCCTCTAAGATTCCTTTCCTTCTTTTGGGGGTTTTGATTTCACTTGCAATTGCAAAAATCCTACTCATTGCTTGTCTCAATTGGATGATATTCGAGGATTTGATACCATATCTTTATTTCAATCCCTATGACCCCTCAGACATTACTGGAACTTCTGATCTTATACTTGCTCTAGCGAATCGATGGGACTCGCATCATTTCCTCGAAATCGCTAGAAATGGCTATCCCTCTGGTGTTGAAACTGATATTCTCTTCGCTTTCGCTCCTGTATACCCTTGGATGGTGTCCATGGTTGGTCAAGTTGTTGGCAATTTATATTTGGCTGGAGTTATTGTTTCAAACATATTCTATTTCCTATCCATAATTGCTTTCTTCGTAGTTGCCCGAATGTATATGGACTATGAGAAGTCTTGTCTTCTCGCTCTTGTTTTTGGAATGTTCCCCACATATCTGACCTATGGGACCTTAGCATATTCTGAAGCTCCATTCCTATTTTTTGCGATAGCTTCTTGGTACTTCTTCAAGAAAGAGCAATACTTGCCATGTGCCATTCTAACTACACTTACCATTCTCACTCGATATATCTCTGGTTTACTAATCCCAATCTATGGGGTCATTATACTTTCAAACTTGATTGATAGGTACAACAAAGAGAAATCCTTCCTGAAAGCATTTGATTTCCAGTTGTTGTGGTTCGCTATTCCCGCTGTGTGTGTTTCCGCAGTCTTTCTATATTTCCAATCATTGACAGGGAGCTTCTTTGCAGCCTTCGATGCTCATGCTTATTTTGGGGATTCCTTATCTACGCCCTATCACCAGTTCAGATGGTTCTTCGAGGGTTACTTCACACAAATCAATCCTGGTGTTGAACCAATTATACTCATGCTTCAAAGATACATGTTCACTATTCCCTTCCTCGTCTTAGCACTGATACTTCTCAAGGATGATGCTGAGCTTGGGCTTTATGGTGTCTTGTTTATGTGGGTTACTTTAAGTATGGAGGGTATCTCTGGAATTGCCTCTCCAAGGATCATGCTTTCAGCATGGGTGGCTCTTCTTGCATTCAAGGATCGCATGACTTCTGCTCTATACATTGTTCTCTCAGTGATGTTCTTCTTTGTTGGAATATGGGTGATGTATCAGTTTCAACTAACATTCTTTGCATGATGAGCTCAAAAACAGCCATCGTTGAACAAGTCGCTCTACTACCCGAACGGCGCCAATAGACAACGAAAATGACACTAGAATGGTGTGTTTCATGTCTTTAAATCGGCTTTTGTCGAACTTTTTTTTTAAAAATCAACAGCGATTTATACTACTAAGTTCAAATTTGTTAATAATGCGTGGGCCTTCGGGCCAAGGAGTGAAATGAGCTTGAGTGAACAAATGGATTTCAAGACTCTTATTCAGTACCTGTCCGCAATTGCATTAGCACTGTTCTTCCTAATCTACTTGCCTTGGACATATCTGTCTGATGCAGTACTTGCCAATGCAGGGCTGACATGGATTTACTACTTTACTCTAGTAATCGGGCTTTTGTTCCCGATGTACTATGCTATAGGAAAAGAGAACACTGCCTGGATGTGTCTAGGTCTATCTCTGATTCTTAACTCAGTTATTTGGATGGCTTTGGATGCCGCACAAATTTTGGCTGCTATCTTAGTCCTCTTAGCAGGCTTGCTGTTTTTCATTGCACCATTTATTGAGAACAGAATTGGGAATTGGGACCTTGTGAAGAATGTCTTTCATTTCTTGAAGGGATTGTTCCTTGTACTAGCGGTTGCTGTATATGCTGGAGGTAATCTAGATCTAATGATTGGGAATACAAGTGCTAATCATATCATGCCGCAGTTCATCTATATGGGTGGCGGCATCATGATTGCGTTTGCATTTATCCTCATGTGCTATGGTCTATTTAACATCTTCAAGATGTATATGGGTGATAAGATTGGTGGATTCTTTGGAGACCTCGCCAAGGTCTTCTATATGCTCATGGTGCTTGTCTTCCTATTGGGTATTGTATACAATGGAACCGCCTATCCTATCCTCAACGCCTGGGGTTACACCTTAGGGACCTCTGCA
>JAEORI010000324.1 GCA_016840965.1 Candidatus Thorarchaeota archaeon
AGATTTATCCATGTTGCGATAAGTAAACAATGGAAAGGGTGACTGAAGTTGTATGACCTAGCTGTTATTGGTGGAGGACCAGCAGGTGCAACCTGCGCACGCCATGCAGCAGAGTCGGGTCTAGATGTTGTGTTGCTCGAGAAGTCGCATCACCCAAGAAATAAGCCATGTGGCGGTGCAATAGGACCACAAGCTATTCGAAGCCTCGATGTCGATATCTCCTCTGTGGTTGAACGATCGTTCCATGCTGCTCTGATACACACACCATCTGGAAAAAAAGTAATGCTAGCAAGTGAAGACCTGATAGGGCATCTAGTGACACGTAGTAAATTTGACCATCTACTTCTTCAGAAGGCAGAGAAAGCTGGTGTGGAAGTAATTCAAGATACTGAGATAGTAAGCTTAGAGCAGACTCGCGCAGGGGTAAGAGCACTAGCAGTTGGAGACTCATACAAATCACATCTTCTGGTGGGAGCAGACGGAGTCAATGGCATCATCTCCAAAGAACTTGGTATTCGTTCCAAATGGAGTTCAGAACAGATTGCGATGAGCATTTCTGCGGATGTTCCAATGGAGCAAGGTGATGTTGAATCGGTAATGATTACCAATGAAACTGATGGGTTTCCAGCAATTGAGTTGTTCTTCAACCTCGTGTCGTGGGGATATGGTTGGTGTTTTCCCAAAAAAAATGGGTTTAGTATCGGAATAGGTTGTAGAATGGACAAGCAAGAGAATCTTCAACAAAGTTGGGAGAAACTCATATCGCTAATTGAAGTAGAGAAGGGTGTAAAGCTTGATACCTCAAACAGAGTGCAATATAGAGTTCCACTTGGACATAGACTGAGGCGCTCTGCTGCACGCAGGAGTATGATGATAGGAGATGCAGCAGGAGTAGCATCGCCGTTAACTGGAGAGGGAGTATCTTATGCAGTCCAATCTGGTATACTTGCAGCAAACATAGCTGTTGAAGCAGTTGAAATGAAATCACCTCTTCATATAGCAAAATATGATGACCAACTTAGGAAATCCATAGGTGATGAACTCAGGGACTCTCGATGGATTGCAGAAATTCTCCATAAATCGGATAAACACACAGAACTCCTTTTTCAGATCGCTAGAGAGGATTCGGTGATGAGGAAATATATGACTGACATCGTGTCACGTATCACAACATTCTCGGACATGAAAGTTCGGATTGGAAAACGTATGCTCTCAAAGCACCCATTAAAGGCAGTCAGATTAGGATTCAAAGGGTAATTCACTGAACAGGTGGTTTCAGTATAACTGCTGATCCATCCTTGCAGAGCTGAATCCTCATAAGATCGCGTGCTAATACCGAGTTTGCAAAGATTGGCAGCGCTTCGCCAATAACTTCCTCTCCATCATAGTATCTTGGACTATAGTGAGTCAACACCAGTAATTTTACACCAGTTTCTTTTGCTAGATTCGCAGCATCAGCCGCTGTCGAGTGACCTCTCTCTTCGGCAAGGACTGCATGTTCTGATGTATACATTGCCTCACAAACTAGAATGTCAGCTCCCTTTGCTGCTTTCTTGAGTTCATCACACGGTCGACTATCTCCTGAGTAGACTATCTTCAAAGCCTCAGGACCAGCTTCAGTCACATCCGCTGATGATATAGTTGTTCCATCTTCAAGTTTAATTGATTCACCAGATGCCAACAATTTCCAGAGTGGGCCTTTTGGAACACCAAGTTTCTCTGCTTTAGAAGGCAGAAATTTCCCTGTGGATCGAGCCCATTTGATCTCATACCCAAGCGCATAACCTCTATGTTCAACTTCAAACGATTTGACCGAAAGATCCTGTTGACTGAAGATTTCACCGGGACCAATTGCATGAACAACAGCCTCAAAAGTTGTCCCAAGGTTGATTGTAGACTGGCTAACCTTAACATATTCAATAAGCTCTTTAGGACCGTAAATGTTCAATGGTTTTATCCTGCCAAGGAGAGAGAATCTCAGCAAAAGACCGGGCAGACCTAGTACATGATCTGCATGAACATGAGATACAAAGATAGCCATCTTCTTGTTCATACCTAGTTGTGCCTTTTCGAATTGTCTTTGGACATCTTCACCCGCGTCAAAAAGAAGGACCCACCCTTCATAACGAATAGCTATTGCAGGATGATTTCTCTTTTCGGTAGGAATTGATCCACCTGAACCCAAGAAGACAATCTCAATCATGTGTTACTCGAAATATCGACTGACATAGTACAAGATTAGGGTATCGACAAGTTGTGTCATTGAACGTTTTATGCTAAGTCAAGGGGAATATTGGTGGGAGAAGCTTCCCTTCGTACCACACTATATGTTAATGCATCAAAGTACTTCGAAACATCCCATTTCCAACTATCACTTTGCCGGTCATACATATTAGCGACTTTGGTGGATTGCCCTGTACCAGCTGCTACAACATGAGCACTGTAATCATGAATTTTCGAAGTTTCGTCATTGAGCACTTCTATTAAATCGCGACCAGACCCGGCTGGCAAAGCTGAAACAAGTAAGACCTTCTTTTCTGATGGATCTTCAATATTCTGGATCCTACTCTGATAGGTTATTGGAAGATGATTCCATGCAGTGATAATGTCCCCCGAACATTCAGGACTGAGTAGGCAAACTACTCTGTCACTAAGGCGAGGAATGTTCACTCTAGCTCTTGGCAGTACTACTCGGTTCTTGATAAGCTGAGAGCGTTTTCTGAAAGCGGTTGAAGCTGACAATCCAGTTATGCTAACTATTTCGTTCCCAGTGCTATCATATTCACCAACAAGAGCATCAATTATCTTGACATCAGCGTAAGTGAAGCGATTAGGTGTACGTGGACTGGGAGTTGCCACATCTGCAAGTAACAATGGATCACCACCCTTGCGAAGCATTAGACGAAAGTGCAGAAGGTCAAGAACCCAGCCATTGTGAGGAGTGAAATATCTGCCGCTAAAGAACGGTCGGCCATCAGAAAGTGCCCAGACAGATGCACCACCTGTGCTCCCTCTGAAAGACCTTATTGTGTCTAGAAGCTCTGACCTCTTTTGATGTGGTATTGTAGCGACAACGAATACCAAAGGAGAATAACCATCAACCATGAGAGTCTTTTGCACATAGGGACCAGAGAGAACCAGAGAGGGAGACTCGAAAATGATGATTACTCGTTCAAGTCCAAGTTTATGTGTATTCACCATTCCTACAGTTCTTAGCACACCAGATTCGCTCAGTCGTTTTTGGGCTCTCCTTGTCTGAGCATAGCTCAACCCTGCATTTGTGGCCAGAGTGTTCAATGATGCTCCAGGATTCTTGATGGCGGTTTCAAGAAATGGAAGTTCTGTACGTGATAGGCGAGATATATTATCTTCCCAAAGATTAACAATTAGACTCATGACATCTCTTTGAGAGATAATAGAAACACCGCCGAGATTTACTACTTCTTCTAGTCGTCGTGTCAAGAGTGAATATAGACTTCCCCTATAAGACGTGACCATTGTGTGTAGCAATTCAAACTCTGCGTCAGTCTGAAAAACCTGTAGCTGCCCTCCTTCTTCAAAAGTCCTCACGAACCGCAATATCGCTTTTGCGCTTGGTGAGAGCTTGCTTTCAAAAGTTGAACCTTGGTCCTCAGTCATTGCTGTTTCATCCTGACTATGGGTGTTGATTTCTGGCTGAGTCACAATGAACCCTCACAGTCTCTGTTCTAAAGGCTAGTAATACCTATGTTAAGAAGTATTGAGGATAGCATAAAAGGCCGTCAAAGTGGCTTACTATCCTTCCAGAGCGACTCAAAGTAACTACTAC
>JAEORI010000325.1 GCA_016840965.1 Candidatus Thorarchaeota archaeon
AGTGATTCCGTTAATCTTCTGGACAGCCTCGATTGTAGCTATAGTGATAGCGCTTGCTATAATCCTGATTCCATTGGTAATGCGCAAGAACCCTATTGACTTCTATCTAGCTAGGAATTAATACTATACTTTGAACCTGGGTGAGAGGTAATCCCTCTCATCCTTTTGTTTCATCCATCTTCTTCTAAGGTTTCAGGAGCTCTAACAATTTCCGTGGCGAAAGGAGATACATCTGTTGTCACTAGATAATTGTTCTCGAGGGCTCGCATGATTGCTTGATACACACGTCCCTCTTCTAAGCCACAAGATGCAATCTCAGAGGCTAATTCCTCAAGCTTGAACTCCTCACCATGCTTTCGAGCTATTCTTTCATCAGCACAACTAGCAGTTGGATATTTCTTTGCATCATCCAATTTGTAAGTCCTCAAGAGGGCTCCATCAAGGAGGTCATCGAAGAGTGAATCGAACTGCATTGTTGTATGACGATCAAGTACTACAATAGGGACATCGTCCATAGTTTCGTCAAAGATGAACGCAACAGTCTTTGCAAATCGAATCATCCGCTCACGCTGTTCAGCTGAGGGATTGCCGGTTGTGATGAATGCACACACCAGTTTTTTCGTAGAAATAACCCGAACAATATCAGATATTGGTATCAGTCCCCATTCCTCTGATGAGCTCTCGATGTCAAACTCACCTCGAAAACTAGTGATTGCTGTGATGAATGCTGAAATCACGGTTTCTTCTAGACCCTCTCTGAGAATCTTTGAATAAACTGGCAACCCACTGTCTTTGTGAAGGACAATCACTCCAAGCAGGCTTCTAACATCATCAAAGCGCCGCTTTATTGCGAGGGTTACCTTGTTCTGTTTTACTCTCCTCTTTCTTGCCATCCTTCTATAACCGAGAGCTCCGATAACCGCAACAACACTGAATATTGCCCACCAGTATCTTGTAGAATACAGCAACAAAGCTGTAGCGAAACTTCTTGTCACTATGAGCGTCGTAGTGAGCGGTTCAACAAGTTCGAAACCCTCTGCTTCGCAAGAAATCTGTATATCGTATGTATCATCTGCGTCAGGCATGATTATTGATGCAGTATAGATGCCTGGAATAGCAGACTCAGTCATAGGGACAGGGGCATCAACAAACCCACTTGAAGTAACAATTATTCTATAAAACACAGTTGCTCCTGAAACCGGTATCCCTGTATCTCTTTCAGTTATGTTGACACGTAGCGTTGTCGTCATCAATTCTGGTCCAAAAAATCCATCAAGTATTTGAACAGAAATCGGTACTCTAACAACCTCAAACAAAAACTGTCTAGTTGCAGTATGATGGTCTGTCTTATTCGCTGAAATAGTGAGCGACCACGAACCGATTGCCTCTCCTCTTATTGTAATCAAATAGTATCCACTGGACGCTTCAATATTTATGACCAAGCCCGGATCCTGAACTTGAACCGTGAGATCCGCTCCATTAACGTTGACAGGAACTGGAGTATCAGACCTGTAATAATAGACGATGAGCTGGTATGGAACCCGGAATTCCACAACCGTTGAAGGTAAACTCCCCTCAAATGACAAAATAGTGGGTATCTTAGTAGATGATAGTGTGAAAGCGGCACTCGAACTCTGATAGTTATCAGCTGATGCTCTGAACAAAAGGTCAAAGCTACCAAGTCCCAAAGGAGTCAATGTGAAATTGTATAGACCTGCACCTAGAGGAGTTACATTTGAAATCAATAATCCGCTGGGCGGGTTGATAACGATAAGATTAGCCAAATCTATCGGATTTAGACTCTCGTCTTGAAAACGCAGTTGAACTGTAAAGTTTTGATCAACAGCTATGCTGGCACTTGATGGCAACGAAGTGAGTATCGTGGGAATTCCTGTGGCTGTTATTGTGAAATAAGCATACGAGGTTTCATGATTAAAGAGACCTGCACTAATTACTACCGAGAAAGTCCCAGCAGATAGTGGTGTCAGCGTAATCTCATAATATCCGTCAATGATATGAGAAAAGTTTGTATGAGTGAGTCCTGTATCTGGAGTCATTGTTACAACCTGTAAAGATGCTCCAGTTAATCCAGACCCGGTACTGTTTCTGTAATCTACTACCAATCGATAACTATCACCATAGAGAACGACATCAGCCGATCCATTTAGGAGGTCTAGCTCAGTGTTAGTTACTCCAATTATGAGAGTAAATGTATCTGTAGTGTTGTAGTAGTAAGGTTTAGTCAGAGCGATTGTCACTTGATATGTTGCAGCAATATCACAGACAATGTCCACTGAATAATGACCATTATTGTTGTCAACGAACGACTGCCATGAGAGGCCGCCCATAGGACCTGTATACGTAATTATTGGTAGAGCACCAGCAATACCAGTTCCATTAAGGAACTCATAATCAATTTGAGCTGTGAAAATTTCATTAAGTCCATTCTCAATTGGGGATGGTGTGTTTAAGATTTCTAACATTGTTTCATATAATGAGATAATTGTGAACTGAGTTGTAACTGGGTCAAAATATGGTCTTGAAGCACTGACTATTACTACAAACCGACCCCCTCCAATTAATGAAGTATCGAAGTCAGCCTCCCACCAGTTCTTTGCATAATTCTGTGCGAATGCAATAATGGTACTTGACCAGTTAGCCTCAATGGTGACACTATCATCTAAGAGGTACTCATTTGTATCAGAGTCTCTGTACGTAATGAGATTCGAAATCGTGTGGCCATAGTCTGCTTCAATAAGGGGGTAGGTCGCTACAATCGAGGCTGAGTGATAGAGATCGAAAGTTACTGATTCAAAGGCAATTTCAGTCCCATTAGTCCAGATAACATCAATCGACCATTCTCCTGCAGTTGTGTTGGTGCTGCCAAATGTCACAGAAGAGCTGGTGACAGAACCACCCACCATTGGGGAAATTGAATCAACAGTCCACGGAGTATCACTTGGCGATACCCAAGTTATATTGACTGGATGATTTCCCAATGGTGTTATACTGGAAGTTCCTATCTCCACCTGTACTCGCGTAAGATTGCCGGGTCTGAACAGTGAATATTCTGACCAACCACTAATGCTTTGGTCGTACACCTGAACTGAGATGTTCTTAGCATAGTTTAGACTGTTGAGATTTATCTCCCACCAACCACTACGATATAATTCACTGGTCGGGATATGAAGAAGTCCTTGAGATATTCCACAAGAATCTGTAATGTTGTTCATGAGTGGGTCCCAGACAGTTACATTCTCCCAATCAGGGGTGTATACCATATCGATGGTTGCACCAAAGTAGCCAATTGGTTGAGTAACATAAGTATAATATCTGAGACTTGAACTTGACCCGGATGATACTGAATACGCGACTCCTGTTTTACTAAGGTCTGTAGTCCATGAAGAATTGAGATAGCGCAGATATTGTGATGTGATTGAATAGGTAAAAATCACATTTGCGCTTGCAGTGATTTGATATCCTAAAGGATTTGTAATCCAAAGATTAGGATTAGTGATATTTGCTGTTCCTGATCCCGTGCCTGTAATCGGAGTTGATAGATTCCCGGCATGAAAAGTAAGTCCAACATCACCTAAGTCTGGAGTAGCAGTACTTGTGAATTCTATATTGTCAATATACACAGTCACATTTTGTGCATTTTCCCATCCGTCAACGTTTCCAAGTGGATCGTCATCGTAATCCTGATTAAACACCCGTACATCGTCAGCAAAATATAAACCAACAGACAATGTCAATTCACTGTCTGGATCTGATAGTGTATAATCTTCAGTCACTGAGTACCACGTTTCTCTTGAGGTGACAAGAGTACTGTCTTCGAGCGGATAATACCACCCCTCATAGAACCCTCCATCAGATTGTAATATCCAAAGGAATCCTACGTCACCAAAGAATCCATCATCTCCTTCTAGGTCAAGAGGACCAGTTACATATCGAAAATTAAACCTTAATCTGAAGTTTAGAGCTGCAGGTGTATTGCTTGCTACTTGCCTCCATAAAACCCGAGTACCAGCACTGTGAGTATACGAACCTCCGCCACCGGAATTCCATTGGCCCATATTTCTGCATTCTATATAGCCTCCTGAAGAGTTGTAGGAATGAATCTGTGTGTTCGAGCCTCCATTAATGCTGTAGGTTGTCCAGGGGTCGGTTCCATCTTCAAAAGTTCCATTCACTGCATATAATCGTTTAAGGTCCGTGACTTCGATTTCAGTAGTGTTAACAGACCAACCATTTGCGTCATCAATTGTAATATTACCTATGGTGTTAGTCCCGGTATCAGTTCTTCCTCTGCTCAACTCTGTTGTCTGATATCCTGACTGCATTATTGATACTGGATCAATGACTCCCTCATGTGTTGTTTGCGATATCGTGAATCTTCCATCATTCACCTCATTGATGTTTTGAAATAGCGGACTCTCATTTGTATCAAGGTATCCCCCGTTGATGGAATTATCATTAGTTTTCGGAGTGGAATAAGGCAAGAG
>JAEORI010000326.1 GCA_016840965.1 Candidatus Thorarchaeota archaeon
TCAATCTTCATCAATCAGGCACTTCGAAATGAAACCATCACGATAGATGGTGATGGGAGTCAAACTAGGAGTTTCATCTATGTTGAAGATGTTGCTAAAGCCACATATCTTGGCTCTCAGCTTGAGGACTCTTCAAGTCCCATTTTGAACCTATCAGGACCTGAGTCTATCAGCATTCTGAAACTCGCACGCTTGGTGAAAGACTCTGTTTCAGACTCAACCTCTGATATTATTCATCGTGAAGCTCGGGAAGGAGATGTGAAAGACAGCATTGGGAGTATGGAGAGAACATCACATGTCCTAGATTTCTCTCCAATCGTCTCCTTTGCAGATGGACTTGACCATACTGTGGCGTGGTATAAATCAAACCGGATCTAGGTGATTGTCAGTAACAAGCTGACCTGGTCAACGACACCATCATCAGTACGTAAGATGATCTGCACCAAGTATTGAGCTAGTACGATACCTTCAGGCAAGAATGCTGTCACCTTAGGACTTGTTCCATACAAATCTCCGGGTCCAACATTGCCGATATCAAGGGTGAAAGTCTGATTCTCACCAGCGTAGATAGTTGGCGTTACTTCGGTTCCATGCCAGAATATCGAGAAGTTGCTTGAGGGAGCAACAACGATATCCATGTAGAGGTGCTGTGTCACGTTGTCGTTGTTTCGCATTAAAGTCACTAGATTGGAGAACTCGCCAGAGTTAATGGTGACTGGATTGAAAATGATGCTTTCGAAACCTACTTCACCCTCTTCCACTATAGTCTGATTCAGTAGTCCAAACATCTTGTAGTAGGCTTCGACGACACTCTCTCCGAGTTCAACACGATCACCAGTCTTCACATCGACCAAACCAACACCGCCTAACTTTTGGATAACCCGGTTTTGAGACGTTTCAACCTCAAGGAAGACTGGAATAACGAAGAATAATTCACCACCTAGATGATACAGCAGACGGTTCCCATATCGATGCTCACCCCAGAGCTGAAGCTGTGTCCGCACTTTATCATTCGTTTCGAATGCTTGTTGTGCTGCAATAGGACCAAGCCAGTTCGAGTAGCCATCCTCTCCTGCTTTATAAAATGTGAAATTCCCAAAATCTGTGTCACCACATCCCATGATATAGATACCAGCAAGATTGTGTGCCGTCGACAAACGGAATTCACTGTTGTGATAGCCGACGAAACGTTCTACACCCTCGATATTCATAATTACATATCGGGTGCCTGAATCTTCAGGTGCTTGATGGAAGTCAACACCAGTACTCCATTGTTCACCAGACTTCACATGGTATATGTATGCTATCTCAAGTTGCCGTTCATAAAGGTCTTCAGGCCATTTCAGCTGTGACTGAAGCCAGTCTGGCATTTCCTGCCAATCATAGTAGTTCTTGTACGTAATATCTAGGAACAGCCCTTCATCAGAATGGGGTGCAGAATAGAATTCCATCCCGCCGGTTTCAATGTCCACTAGACAGACGCCCATGAATCGCATGTAATTTTCATGCGCATAACCAGTTGACAGACGATAATCGATGTAGATGGATACTGCATAATAGAGGTCTCCAGTGGGACTGACTACAACATATGGATCGCTATCAACAGATAGGCCTTGCAACATTACGGAGCTGACTCTTGATAGAACATCTCGTTCTACAAGCATGTCCATATCTCTGCCTAGGTAAGACCAAGCCTCAGGTCCCATTGTGAAGAAGTAGAAGAACGACTCGAAACCTCTGAGTGTGTAGTCTGGCACTCCCTCGAAAGTTGTGTTGCCTACCTCTTGAAAGTTGGGCACATTCACAAACACAACATCATTGAATCCCCGACCTTCTCCATAGTAGAAATTCACATCTTTAGTCCGATTGAAGAGAGAAACGAGATTGGCATCCTCAACAAGCTCGCCACTGAAGGCGTCAAGGACAACAATACCTTCAGTATGAGTATAGAGGATGTGCTGATTGATGAAGCTAGTCCATGTTGCACCTGTATCAAATGTAAGAGGGGCAATCCAATATTCATGGTCTTTTAGCAGTACTATGTCTGAGTCTGCAAGTTGCATCCAGTTCGTACCTATCTGATTCCGCATCCGCAAATAACTCGCTGTCTGGTCCCACTGGCGGACATTCGTAAGGGATTCAATCTCGCTCTCAGGTGTAGTGTTGACCGTAAGTGACTCAATTGGTTTTATCTCGAATCCACTCAGTCCAGCGGCCCAGGTTGTGATTTCAATCTCCTTTGTAGTCTGCAAATTGAATTTCCAGTCGATGTATCGATCTCCATCCATCTGGATTCCATAGTATAGTCCTTGGATGACTGGAAGCATGACGACAATCACGATTAAGAATGCTGCAACTAATCCGAAGCTCTTCTGAGACCCGCCTATAGGGAACAATCGTTCGATTTTGAGTCTCCTGAGCTCATTCGAAATATGAATTCGATCTTCCATGAGCATGTTTACTCTGGTTCTGTAATCTTCAGCACCAATTGCTCCAGCTTCATACTCTTGGCGGAGAGAGAGAAGTTCACCTTGGAGTCTAGCCAGGTCTCCCTCAAGAGATGCAATCTTACTCTTCAAACGCTGCTGAACATCTCCGGACCTGACTCGTACAACCATGAAAACAACAGAGCCAACAAGACTCGCGCCTAGACCAATTATCAGAGCTAAATAGCTCATCCAGGTACCAGCATTGACTGTCCAAGTTGGTACACTGAGAATTTCCAGAACTAATACGAGTGAAACCACAAGAAGCCCTTTTGAAACTACGACGAAAATATCGCGACGCTGCAACAACAGGTCGGTGATCACGCTTAGAACAAGCCGTGCTGCTGTAACAACCAGAATGGTAGAGATAAGCCCTACATAGAGTTGATACGCCTCCATTGCGGGAATAAGATCTTGAATTGAAGCAGCGGTTGTTCCGGGATAAAATGGTAGTGAAAAGAGAGTCCCAATCTGATTGGGGGTAACGGAAATTGCCCCATCGCCCATCAGCATCATCAGAAATGCCACATTCTGCCCTGTAAGAGAGTAACCTCCGATTGATACATAGTAGAGAAAGAATCCACCCAGTTGAAGTAAGCGCCATAGAATTGCAGTGCGAATATCTAATTTCTTCAGATGGGAACCAGTCTGAGAAAGAGCTGAGATGAATGACAACGAGGTGGACCGAGTCCAAATAGTGATGAAGCTACTGAGTATAGCCAGTAGAAGAGAAGCTGTGAAAACATTGTTTTCTAATGTCCAAGTTTCCCAAAACCCAATACTCGCTTTGGCATCAAACATGGTAATGTAGATAGTCTGTCCGAGCCACCAACCGTAAGCGGCACCTCCAGCTATTATTCCAACTGCTATTATGATAATGAGAATGATAATTATACGTAGGAATCTCATTGGCTTTATCCTCTCTCTATAGTAAATCCCTGTGGTTATAGAGCATATGAGGATACTGTTTTCAACACTCTTTATGTTTAAGGTATGTGAAGTTGCGTCTAACCCTTTTACACAAACAGAAGTTAGTCAGTGGTTCGTTAAACAGCAGGTTTGCTATCACTCATTGCATAACGCAAGCTGAAGCAGACCCTAGAGTGGATTATTGATTGTCACAGAAACTTTACATTATTTGAATCAGCGTTCCACTCGTCAGGGGCTCACATATCAATTCGCCTCTAACATCCACATTCTCGAGTCGCACCAGAAAATGACCAGTGGCAACTTGACAGACCAGATCTCCGTATACCACCGAGTTCATTATATCCATGGTATTATTGCCCGGACAATTTATGCCATGATGAAAGCCAATGTTTTGAAAAGTTGCATTGTTGGCAGTCAAATTCATATTTCCATGTCCAGCATATGCATCAATATCAATAGTATATGCCCTGTTGATGGTAACATTAACGAATGCTTCTGCATCTCCCTTGTTTAATGCACAGACATCGTTGGGATTCTCTTTCAGGATTTGGATGGACAAATATTGGTCATTTGAGATATGTGTCACTTGCAAGCGTGTGTTCTTTCCTTTTGCACCCTCAACAAGAACTGTGAGTTTCCAATTAATTTTGATTATGAAACCTGGATCGTCGACCACATTAAATGTCACATTGTGAAAACAGACATCATAGTAGATTGAAATATTCACTGTACTTGGATAGGTTTCCTCATAGATGACTTCAGTTTCATCATAGTCAACTAATTCCTCTAGATTGAGTAGCAGGTATAGACCGCCAATGATTACCGCAGAAACTAACAGTAGAGTAAAAAGAATGCACATCGATCTTCTTCTCATTTTCCTCACTTGCGTCCATTCTTGTCTGTGAACGGATTATTAAGCATTCTTTGAATAAATTACGGAATCACTTGGAGATCTGACCTTTCAACGCGAAGGACTTTCCATCTATGGCTCGCATGACTGCTAGTATACCATCAAGATGATCGTACTCATGTTGGAGCAGTTCAGAGAGGCCATCCTCTAGTTTTATAGCTTTGAGATTCCACTCAGTATCCCTATATTCAATGATGCATCGTGTGTGTCGTTGTACTCGGACGAGAAGGTCTGGAAAACACATACAGTCATCCCAGACCTCAAACATTTCTTCACTAAGATTCGTGAGTTTCGGATTCAAGAAAACGCTTGGAGAATCAATGTGCATGTAGATGATTCGTTTCACAACGCCAATCTGAGGCGCAGCAATAGCTCTACCAACGCCATACCTCCTTCTGAACTCCATCATGGTGTCGTGCAGGTCTTGTACTATCTCAGGTATACTGTCAAGCTCTGCTGGACGCACATCCTCAGATTTTTGGTATAACTGAGGATTTCCAAGCTGAAGGATCTCACGA
>JAEORI010000047.1 GCA_016840965.1 Candidatus Thorarchaeota archaeon
ACCTCCATAATACATTACTGAATGGTTCGATGGTTCTCCAGAGAAATCAATAATTGAGGATGAGTGATTTAAGATAATCTCAGCCATAGCATAATTAGGCCAAGCTGCAATTTCCTCAACTGGACCGATACCGGAACCTTCGAAGAGGTCCATTTGGTATTCGAGAGTTTCACCTTCCCATACTATTCTATCACATCCAAAATATGCTCCTGCGCACACTCCGAAGAATGCACCACCATTTCGGACGAAATTTCGGATTTCAGATATGCCAGTTCCTGCAAGTTCGACATTATAGGTTCCAGCCCACCCTCCAGGAATCACTACCATATCATATCCAACCAGATTTCCAAATTTAATGTCTGAGGCAGAGAGAATATCCACAGTGGCATTCATCCAAGAAAACATCGATTGTAAGGCAGTTCTGCTACTCGTACTCGATGATGCATCTCCATAATAGATTGCTATCTTTGTATCGTTAAGATCAATTTGTATAGATTGACTTAGTACTGGAAAGACGGATAGTGAACTAACTACTAAGAAAATCGCAATTGGGAGAATGACTAGGTTTGATTTGCCAGTTGAAGACATATTCCAGCAACTCATGCATAACAGATTGCATTTGGGTTATTGAGTGCTATTTGTCTTTTGTAAGAAAGAACATTTCTTGTTCACTCATGTACAATTTTGTTGCAATATTTCTTATCATTGTTCATACTTACAACGTACGCACTTTAAAATGAGTCATTAATACGAAATGAACATACTCTATGGAGATATGCAGGATGGATATCGGAACAACCTCCATTGAACAAATACGAAAGACTGTTGAATATCTCTGCGATCTAGGTCAGAAAGCCGCAGGAACAGAAACAGAGGTCCAAGCGGCAAACTATCTGTATGATCGCTTGAAGGACTATGGTTTCTCACATGTTGAGAAACAACCCTTTGAAGTTCATGGATGGAACCCTCAATCCTGTACTGTCAAAGTAATTAAACCAGTTGAAAAGGAATTAGAATCAGCCCTATTTCCACATGGCAAGTCTGAGGAAGTCGAAGGTTTGCTTGTCCCCATTGATTGGGAAATCGATGAAAATGAATCAAATTCATCATCAGTTGGAAAAAATCGGATTGCTTTCACTGAATGGGGATCAGACACATACCTTAGTCCAAGGTACTCATACTTTCGTGCTGTAAAACTAGGGTATGAAGGCTTGATAGTTGCAGCAAAGGATGAAGGTGACCTTCTCAAAGTCGTGGTAATTCCAGGAGGTTTCCTCAAAATACCAGTTGTTTGTATCACTAAAGAAGAAGGAGATTCCCTCACTTCGATGATGAATGGAGGCGATGTGGTTGTTAAAATTAAAACGGAAGTTGAAGTTACAGAAAAACAAGATTCTTACAATGTTGTTGGAATTCTGCGGGGTGATGAAACAACTGATGATGAGATAGCTATAGGAGCGCATTATGACTCTTGGTTCAAAGGAGCGGCTGATAATTGTGCTCCTGCAGCTATTGTGCTTGAACTTGCTAGAATTTTCCAAGCACAGGCCAAGTTGGGTAATGTTCCCAAGAGAACCATTAGATTCCTTTTCTATGGAGCTGAAGAAAGTGGATCTGATGATTTCTATTTCTGGCTGAATGGATCAAAGGCTTACGTTAGAGAGAATAAAGAATCAATTGATAGAACTGTCGCAGTCTTGAGTCTTGACTCTACGGGATATCCTGACCCATCAATAGATTACATATATACTACAGGGGAGATGTTAGGATTTGCTAAGTCTTTGACTGGAGAACCAGGGAAATCTCGATCCCTGACATACAAAGTTCCACCAAGCTATGGCAGTGACCATTGGTTCTTCGAATTATCCGGAGTTCCCACTATATACGGAGTATCAGGAGTACCATCAGCTCACGGTATTACACAACCAAGTCATCTCTATCACACGAGTAAGGATGATCCGGAGCATCTAGATTATGCTTCATTGCATTTCTATGCTGAATTCATGAAGAATGCTCTTTCATATCTCTCGAGCACCGACTTATTACCGTTGGATATCTTCGTTCCTATAGAGAAGTTCGATTCAATTATCTCAGTGTATACTAAGATGGACGAAAATCCATTTGATTTGAAACCATTTCAAACAAAAGTCAAGGCTTTCCTGAAACAGAAGGCATCTTTCAAGAAACTGCTTGTTTCAGTTAATCAAAGGAATAGAAAAGAAGACATTGTGAGGATTAACAAGTATTTGATGGATGTGACCAATGGCTGCAATCGTACTATAGGTTGGAATACGAGACCTATAGAAACATACAGCGTCAACTATCTTTATCGCCTTGAGATGATTGAAGACTATATTCACCTCACAAATGCCATCACAAGTTTACGAAAAATACCAGTAGTGACTTTCGATTTAGACTCAGCAAAGAGAATTGAATCAAAAGATGATAATCCATATAACTGGCTCAGAGTTCATGATGCACTAACTAATTTAGAGAAAGAACGTACACGAATAGGTAATGAGATTGAGGAGGAGATTGCATCCCTTTCTGAATTTCTTGATAGAATCTTGATTGAGATGACAGAGCTAAGCAATCTCGGAGTCATTTGATGTCGCCAAAGGGTGGTGTTCACTCATGTACATATTTGTTGCAACGTTTCATATCATTGTTCATGTCATATTCTCGCTCAATCATCATATATCCTAAAACATACTCCGGAGAGATTCAAGTTTGGTCGATTCGAATGAGATAATGAAGAAAGAGAAAGAATACTATGTTCCAGCATATGCCAAAAAACCACTAGTAATCGTAGAAGGTAAAGACGCAGTGGTAAAAGATGCAGATGGAAAAGAGTACATTGACTGCTTAAGTGGGATAGCTGTTGTAAACGCAGGACACTGTCCAGAAAAACTTGTACGCGCAGGTCAGGAGCAAATGGCAAAGTTGATCCATTGCTCTGGACTCTATCACAATGTTCCTGCAACTCTATTAGCTGAGAAACTCGCCAAGATAACTCCAGCACCACTACAGAAATCATTCTTTGTAAATAGTGGTGCTGAAGCAGTGGAAGGAGCGGTTAAAATAGCTAAGAAATTTGCTGTCACTAAAGGAAGAACTGGTGCAGGACTCATCGCCCTTGAGGGGTCCTTTCATGGTCGACTTGGACTGTCATTAACCTTAACAGGTCAAGCAAAATACAAGAAAGGTTTTGGAACATTTGCAAATTCTCCCGGAGTAGTCCACGCACCAATGCCATACTGCTATCGTTGTCCACTTTCCTATCCAGAGTGCGATATTGAATGCGCTAGAAAAGTGGAAGACATCAT
>JAEORI010000327.1 GCA_016840965.1 Candidatus Thorarchaeota archaeon
AAGAGTTCGAGGAAGTAGGACCAGAAGTTATACACCGCTGTATCTAGTGTGCTTTAGTTTCCGAAGGTGGGCTGCAACGCCCCCTTCGAATCTCTTTCTTTATTCTATTACTCTCGATATGAGAATCGAATTGATCACTCACACCTGAGACCGTGCAATATGACTGCCATGTCCAATTGCCCATGCAAGAATTGGATAGATTGCCCAACGTTCCATTGAACCCTTTGCCATTCCAAGAAATATATCCGTTGCACCTGCTGGAAGTCCCAAATAGGGGAAGAAGACAAATGATACAATTAGGGAGAACGCACCCAGAATCACAGAAATATATGAAATGGGTGGACTCTGTATCTTATACGATGATATTGCCGCAAAAGCACCAAACAAGATGGCTACCAGAGTAAAGACACTATGCATCGGCTGCATGTCTGCCGGGAATATCCCTACGCCCATAGCCCCAATTCCTGAAATGGAAAGAAGGACAGATTGGACATTACTCTTGATAGATTTCATCATGAAATATGCTCCCAGAAACATGCAGGTTCCCAAAAGGAATACAGACATATTGTAGATGAGAGCTGTTGGGCCAGTTCCAAGATCACTCACATAATCAATTCTCGAACTATACCCTGGATACCATGACTCTGCAAGAAGCATACCTAGGAACCATTGAATGCCTCCTATATAGAGAAGTGTGCCGCCTAGTTTTGTCATATCGAATCTAACCGACTCGAACCTTTTTGGTGTATTAGCTACAGTGAATTCAGATTTCGACATTTAAAATCACGATATTGAGCATACATAGAATGAATATAAGAGGTAGACAATCTTTGAACTACATCGAGGTTTGTGTTACAAACTGACTCGAATCACAGTTATTCTCGCATGCAATTTCACACATCATTCTCCTAATTGAGAAACCTTAAAGGACTCCTGACGAATATATGAAGCGAAGGATCGTGGAAAACAAAGATACAATGGAAATAATCTCATGTGTCATATTGCTTGGTAGTATCATTCTTATTTTTAGAGGGATCGGTTCACTTGTTGGAATATCTTCTCACACAATCAACCTCTTCGTGCTACCTCTTCTTGGATTCCTGCTTGGATTGTTCTTCTTGTTAGTGACTGACTTGATACACAGAAGGATGCCAAGAACTAAGATAGTACTCGAAGATTTCATTCTTTGGAATGGTTGGTGGCGATTGCTAAATCAAGAAAATGAATAAACAACACAAACCAATTCCAATTGACTCTAAATCAAAACAAGCAACTTGGACTATCATTTCTTCTCTTTCATCTCTTTGAGAATCATCTAGGGTGACCAGTAGTAGAATTGCTTGAAATATACTTCTTTGAACCCATATCTTCTATAGAGTCCCTGAGCAGGAAAATTGGTTACAGTCGTGTCAAGACCTGCGTTAGTTGCACCACTATCTTTCAAATTCTTTAGAACACGAACAAGCAGATATGTAGCGAGTCCTTCCCCCCTTGTTTCAGGTACAATCCCGACTGGTCCAATTTCAGGCTCATCATCATCATTCATGCGTGTGATTACAAATCCTATGATTTCACCATTCTTTTCGAGAATCAATGATGCATCATCAATATATGGCTTGGACCTGTCAAAGAAATACTCTAGAGTCACTTCTTGCTCAGCATGGCTCATCGAGAGAAATAGCCCTTCTTTACTGTCTTTCAAAGTTCTAAATCCCGAATCTTTGAGTTTCTCATAGGACACTTCTGAAAACTTCTTCAGCATGTAAGCTTGAGGCAAATCAAGCTCAGGAAGTTCTATGTCGCTCAAGTCTGACTTCATGTGCATTTCTTCAGCAGCTAATTTGAAACCACATTTTCTGTACCATTCAACGAATTTCTCTGAATATGACCTGTGCTCACCACTGGGTAATACTAACTCGATCTCCAGCCTGCTACGTCCATTTTCAACAATATCTCTCTTTGAAGCCTTAATTAATGATATAGCAATCTCTTCTGATTCACGTGTTTTATCCACAAGCGGTAAGAATCCACTAATGAAACTCATTAGAGGAAACCCAACATAATAGTATATCCACCCAACTATATTTTCCACATCGTCTAGAGCAATAAATATCCGATAACCATCACTAATTGATAAATCCTCAATATTCTTTGAAATCTCCTCAATTGTCTTATCTGATTCAACAGGTGTACCCTGTCTTGCATATTTAGTGATTTTTGCTAGTGTTACACAATCCTCTGGACTAAGTTCTCCGGACTCTACATGAATCATTAGTTGGCACAATCCTTGTGTTTCTAGATGTGTTTCTGAACTCGTTTCATTTTGATTATTAGTACTTTGTACTGCGCGCATAACTCAAAATCCCTCCACATGCTTTAGAGACCCATGTCGTTTCATTAGATAGTTGAATAAGTTTAAAATTTTTCAAAACATCGACCTTCCTAGGTGAACCATAAATATGGTATCAAGGGAAACTGAATTTGGTATTGGTGGAGCAATGGTCGTTGCTAGTTTAATTCCAATTGCGATAGCGATTATGGGTAATTTTCCAACAATAAATCCAGGACTGATTGTGAATTTTGGTGTAATTGGTGTGGTGCTTAGCTTCATGGGCTTCTATATGATTGGTGCAGCTCTCTTCAGAACCTAGTAGATTAAATATACCAATTTTTTCCCTATCTCTAAATTAATAGACACAACATTGACACAAAAATCGTTACAATCCAGTCTGTAAGAAAAAACGAATCCTCGAAACTTTACACGGATGGTTGACTATCCTATGGCTTCAGAGTACATCTCCATCATAGTATTAGCGATTGTCTTTGTCCTCATTGCTGTAAGAAAGATCGGAAACATTAGGATCAAGATCTGGCAAGCTATGACACTAGGGGCGGTAATCGTACTTCTAGCTGGTCAGATTAATCCAATCGATGCATTCTACTCTGTCAACCTTGATGTGATTGTGTTCTTGTTTGGAATGTTTGTTGTAGGTGAGTCGATGCAGCGGAGTGGATACCTCAATCTACTTTCTCGCAGACTCTTCAATCGAGCAAGAAGTGTTGACCACCTTGTTCTTCTCATTCTCATTCCAATAGGACTACTCTCAGCACTTTTGATGAATGATACACTCGCAATCATTGGTACACCAATTGTGCTTGGACTCTCAAAGAAACATGGACTTTCACCAAGACTTCTCTTACTGACATTAGCATTCGCAGTCACTACTGGTAGCGTAATGAGTCCAATTGGAAATCCCCAAAATCTGTTAATAGCTTCTTCAGGTGGGATTGTGAGTCCTTTCATCACCTTCATGCAGTATCTTGCACTACCAACAGCACTGTGTCTGATAATTGCATTTCTCTTTCTACGACTTTTCTATCGGACTGAGTTTCAAAAATCTCTAGTAGACAATCAAAACGAAGAGATTCAAATAGATACTCAATTGGTTCAGATATCAAAACTCTCACTTGCTTTGATCCTTCTGTTGATTGGAGTTAAGGTCATCTTCGTTGTAGCTGCGCCTTGGATTGAAATGAGACTGTCCTACATAGCAGTCATTGCAGCGTTGCCAATAGTGATGCTAAGTAGAAAGAGAGTCGATATTGTGAGAAACATCGACTGGTCGACACTTCTGTTCTTTGTTTCAATGTTTGTGTTGATGGCAAGTGTCTGGCAAAGTGGTGTATTTCAAGAACTCATATCAACAATGGGTCTTGATTTGACATCCATTCCTGTAATCATTACAGTTGGAACTCTGCTAAGCCAGCTGATCTCTAATGTGCCACTTGTTGCACTATTTATCCCAATTTTCTCGTCGAATGGAGCTTCACTTGTTCAGTTAATGACCCTCGCTGCTGGAAGTACAATTGCCGGAAACATGCTGGTGCTTGGAGCTGCGAGTAATGTCATAATCATTCAGAATGCTGAACGATATGGGGAAACAATCGAATTCAGTGAGTTTGCGAAAATAGGGATTCCACTGACTCTAGTTCAATCGTTCGTATACCTTGTATTTCTTCTTCTGGCGTCTTGAGTTTTTATTTTTTCTTAATGACTTTCAACATACGCTTCAG
>JAEORI010000328.1 GCA_016840965.1 Candidatus Thorarchaeota archaeon
CATGGAGCCGCTTTTCAGTTATGTAGTCTGTAATAGATGCTGCTGGGACAATGTTGTGTCCAATGGTCAAAATGATTGCCTTATTCGTGTCCATCATGCCAATTCCAGACTCAACCAATGGGGCATCTGGGTCTGCTTGTGGCATTCCAAGAGTTGACACCTGTGCAAGGTCTGCTATCTCCATACTTAACTGGTCAATCATCCCAGCATGAAACACTTTACTCTCAAAGTCCATCCAATTACCTTCTTGACCTGTGGCAGTCGCAGATAGAGTGTGGGTCATCTGGGTCTCGCAGTAGTCGAGGATAATGCTCGCATCCTCCAATGTTCGAGGACGCATTCCTGTGACTAAACGTGCGACAGGTGCATGTATCTCGGTACCCGGTCCCTGAATAAGTTCAGTTCTGGGCCCATATTCCTCTATCAGATGGTCTATCAGATGTCGTGAATGGGCTAAGTGTGCTGAGCAGCCTATATTAGCTGCAGCCAGTACAATTCTTGCCTGCTGACCTTTTATATCGAGTCCACATGCGCCCCTTCTATCACCAGAAAGATCGCATTTGCCCATTGTGCATAGACAGCATACCTGACAGTATGGCATGTATGATGGTTGGTATTTCGTCAAAATCTTATGATCCCATGAACGAAGAGTGGTTGGACCTGGCATTGGGGTTGGTCCCATGGGTTCATCCCATTCATCGTCAACAATAGTGCCGATTCGGACTTCAAGCCCTTTGAATTTGCCAATTCCCGTGTCTGCTTCGTCCGCTCTGAAGTAAGCTTTCTTCTTCATGCTACGTTCAGTTCCTGTGCGTGGTAGAGTGGTCGGACGCAAATGGCCATAATAAGCTTGTGAATTTCACAATTTTTTAAGATGGCTAATTCACAATCAAAAATTAACCATGTAAATCCGCTTATTTAAGAAAGTAAACAGAATTCCATTTATATTTTCATTATGAAATTTCAGTTATTAACTAGGAGTTACTTCGATTAGGCGTTTTTTAATCTCGCGTATTGCAAGCATTCCTCGTGAATTGGGGTCTAAATCAATCGGTGCCATGCCTTTTCGATCAGCCTGCTTAATTGTATCATCCAATGGCACAATACCCAAAAGTGGAATACCTTCTCTCTTCACCCACTCCTTTATCATTTCTTCATCATCAGATGTTGCTACTTTATTTCCAACAGCGAAAACTTGTCCGACATCGATGTCCTGAGCGAGTGTTCTTATCTTACCAAGGATGTCAAGTGAACGTCTACCTGGTTCAGCCACAACCAATAGTGCATCCATTCCTCTGGTTGTGCCACGTCCGAGATTCTCAATACCTGCATCCATATCCATCACAAACGCCTCATCAGTTCCGAGAATAAGATGACGCATAAGGGTCTTTAGAAGAGTTGCTGACGGACACATACACCCAGACCCGCCAATATCAACTGTCCCTGCCACCAAAAGGCTTACATTATCAGGACCTTGGATAGCAAATTTCTTTGCGAGATCATCAACCCTTGGGTTAAGTTTGAAAAAACCACTATATCCTTCAGCTCCCTCGATTTGAAGTCTTTCTTCAACAAGTTTTTCATTTTCCGTCAATGGCACAATCTTCATGGCTATTTCTCTTGAAATACCCAAGGCTGACCAAAGTGTGTAGCTTGGATCTGCATCGACGGCCAGTATTTTGAGTCCATCTCTGCCAAGTAGTCTTGCTAATGTTCCAGCGATGGTGGTCTTACCAACTCCACCTTTTCCTGCGACTGCGATCTTCATTTTGCCACTCTCTATTCTATGCCATCTTAGCACGTACAATCTCATGTAATCTCTGTAGAACAGCAATCAGTGTTTCATCATCCGTAGATGCCTTCCATTTCGTGAACTCTATTTTATTCATGTCTAATCTCATCATGCTTCCAGAACCTGAGATAATAGTATCCGTTGTGTGAATCGATACAGCCGCTCTTTCATCCGTCAATCCACCTGGCGGTCCAATATACACAATCTTTGTTTTTGCAAGTGCTCTTGCAGCAGGTCCTGGTAGTTTTGTTAAAACATCATCACCGACGATTAGAGTAGTATCAAACTCTCCTGCAGTTAGTTTCTGCAGTGAATCTGCTCCAATTTTATGTTCCTGAATTAATTGGGTTACTCCCATAACATTAGACTGCACAAACATTGGAAGAGCATATGCGTCTTTCCCAGCTGTTCGTAATGTATCAATTAGCTTGGTTATTCCCGAGAGGTTGGCGTCATGATTTCCAGAGTTAATCACACCCCCTCCATAGAAAATAATAATGCAGTCAGCCTTTTGTAAGCCTTTGACAAAGCCTATCAACTCACTTGCAGGAATGCCTAACACCTTTGATTTGATTGCTGATTCGCCATCAAGCTCTGCAATAACAGTACCCAAAAGCTCTGCATCTGACCCAATTGGAATAATGAGTCGATGGTTCGCCATTTTCATTGTTTCAGTTTGACGAACATCAACTACTCCAATTGTCCGACTTTCAATACCTTCTGGTATCTTTTTGCCACGAGGCAAGACAGCAAACCTACTAGGGTGCCGGTGAAGACTTTCAGAAGGATTTGTACCCCAATATATAATGAACTCACCATTATTACGAACATACTCAAGGTCAATGTCGAGTCCCCTCATATGAATACCATGCGACATTACTTGCAGAGGACCTAGTTCCGCACTCGAACCAAAATGGCCCTTAAGAGTTGATGCAAGATTCAATCCCTCCTTGACCGCTTCGTTCGTTGCATAAGTCCACCCATATAATAACAAATTCATTGCACTCGAAAGAATACTTGCTGCCTTCTCTAGTTTCTTCTCATTTGATACAATCTTGCTTGCTATGGCTGTTTCCAGATGAGCTTGTCCCAATCTGCATAATCCTAATGAATTGATGTTTTTTCCTGATACTTCTGCTACAACATCATCACAGAGCAAGGAACAGCCATTGCAGACAATACTTTCCATTCAGAAACACCTACCAAATTTCAATCGCGTCAGTGCAGCAGTATTGTTCGCATACTCTGCAGTTCAACCTATCAGGGGGAAATCTACGACATTTCTCGAGATTGATAATTTTAGATATGCCGTTCTCAACCCTAAATACCGTGTCCTTGCTCATTGCAGCTTTACCCTCGCTAGTTGGAGGTTCGGTAGCAACATCCACGGGACATACAACAACGCAGTTGTTGCAACCTGTGCATTTGTTCTCATCGAGTTTGATTCCTGTTGCTTCTGCAGTGAGCAATGGAGTAACCATTTCTCTGATTTTACTAAGATTATTCTCGAAACCAGATTCAAGAAGTGGAGGGCACTCATCCGGTGAAATGTCTCCGAGAGCTAACTTGGTAGCGAAAGCCATGCAGGTCTTAGGTGAGCATTGTCTGCAGTTAGTTTTCGGCAATAGATTATACAGATCCATTGGGTTTAATTTCAAGATTAAGGGACTCCGTCGTTTTTCTTCTAAATTATTCCTCAGATTTTCATTGTGCACACGCCACAACAATTATCCGTTACGGTATGGACTTCTAAATACTACATTAGGACAGATTTATTGAATTTAACTCATCACAAAATCGGTCAAAATAATTACAGGAGACACTTGAGTCCATTGAAGTCTAACTCTCAATCAGAATCAGCCAATGACGAGAGCGATAAAGTTGCTGTGTTCCTGTGTAAATGTGGCTCGAATATTGCTGGACCAATAGACATTGACGCTCTTAAGGAACGAGTGATGTCACGAGGGGTAGCAGTTGTTGAGATAATGGATCATCTGTGCTCTGATCATGGTGTTAATGATTTAACTTTGGCAATTCGTAAGAGTGGGGCTGAAAAAGTTGTCATTGCTGGTTGTACGCCACTTCTACATAAAGATCTCTTCAGCAATGTTGTTCGTCAAGCTGGAATCGACCCTGGCCATCTTCATATAGCAAACATACGTGAGCAATGTAGCTGGGTACATAGCGACGACCGTGAGGCTGCAACATCGAAAGCTGCCACCATTATTGATATTGGTTTGGCTGAAGTAGGTCTTTCTAATCCGACTAAGACCTATGAATTGCCTGTAGTCAGAAGAGCAATGGTAATTGGAGGAGGAGTTGCAGGAGTAACTGCAGCTCTGGAACTCGCGGATCAAGGCATTGAAACAGTTCTCGTTGAGAAAGAAGCTTTTCTAGGAGGTCATATGGCGAAATGGGACAAGCTCTTTCCCACCTTTGATTGTAGTATTTGTATTCTCGGTCCGATGATGGCAAGAGCTGCAAATCACTCTAGTATTCAGTTGATGTCGCTTACAGACATTAAGGAAATCAAGGGCAGTACAGGACGATATTACGTGACATTGACTCAACGCCCCAGATACACTTCTACCGATTTATGTACTGGCTGCAATAGGTGTGTCGAAGTCTGTCCTGTTGATGTAGTAGATGAATACAACTATGGTCTTGGTACGAGAAAGGCAATCGTACGCCATTCACTTGATGCCGTTCCTATTGCTCCATATATTGATATGGATAATTGTGTGGGTTGCCAGTCCTGTAGTGGAGTATGTGAGGCGAAAGCCATACGATATGACGATTGTGAAAAGACTATCTCACTTGAAGTGGGTGCTATCATAGTAGCTACAGGATTTCGTCCTTTTGATGCCACTGCTGTCGAAGAGCTCGGTTATGGTGAGAATCCCGATGTCATCACATCCGTTGAACTTGAACGCCTCATTAATCCCTCCGGACCAACAGGTGGGAGACTCATAAGACCCTCCAATGGAAAACCTCCACGCAATGTTGTTTTTGTAAACTGTGTTGGAAGCAGGACAACACGATTCAATCGACCATATTGTAGTAGAGCTTGTTGTGCAGAAGCAGTGAAACAATCTATCCAAGTTAAAGAGAACTATCCTGATTGCAACGCTTATGTTTTCTATACTGATCTTCGAACTGTAGGGAAGGGACACGAAGAGCTCTATGTTCGAGCTGCAAATGAGTACGGTGTCCAATTTATTCGAGGCGCTGTAGGTGAAGTTGTCTATGACCCAGTGAAATGCAAGTCCTTTGTGAGAGCAGAAGACACACTTCTTAGGAAACTGATTGAGTTCGAAGTTGATTTAGTTGTCCTGATGGTAGGAATGGACCCCTCGCCAAGCAACAAACATCTGTCTAAACTTCTCAGAATTCCGTTGGATGAGAATGGTTTCTTCCTAGAGCAACATCCAAAACTGAATCGAAGCGGTACTGCTTCGATGGGAATATTTCTTGCAGGCGTTTCCCAAGCTCCGAAAGACATCTCTGATACTGTCGCGCATGCAGGTCTTGCCGCCTCAAAGGTGAAGACTCTTCTGACAAGTAGTATGATTGTAACTGATATCAGCGTACCCATAATAGACCATGAAAAATGTATAAACTGCCTGCAATGCCAGCAGGTTTGTGCTCCGAATGCAATCCGTTCAATCAATGGAGAAAAGCCGGTTATCACTCAAGCAGCATGTAGAGGTTGTGGCGCTTGTGTTGCAGCCTGTCCAACTGATGCTCTCGATTTACCAAGCCTGACAACAGAACAATTGATAGCAGCAACAAAAAGTGCTGTTCGGTTCAGTGGTTCAAAACCAACCATAGTTGGCTATCTATGTAGATGGTGTGCATATTCTGCAGCTGACCGGGCAGGGATGACAAGATTAACTTATCCTGCTAATATTCTTCCTATCCAAGTGACTTGCACAGGCCGCCTTGATACTGAGATATTATTGACTGCCTTCGAGGAGGGTGCTGATGGAGTTGCGGTAATTGGTTGCCACGTTCAAGACTGTCATTATCGCTCTGGTGCCCTTAACGCTCAGGTACGTACAGGAAATTTGAGAACGGTCTTAGAAGCAGCTGGAATTGATAGCAGACGTCTGTATTTTGGTAGTGTGTCTGCTTCCGAAGCAGGCGAATACGCCAAACAAATCACTGAGTTCACCAAGAACATCATTTCTCTTGGGCCCCTTGGAAGTGAAGCTACTATAAAAACAAAAAGAAATCCCAAAAAGTCAGCGAAAAAGGATGTACTCAAATGCGCAAGGCACGGATAACAGTTGGTGAGAAACCAGTCGTCACAATTGATCTCATTGATGGTACAATAAAGTATGTCTGGAAGACTTCGCTTCTTACAAAAACCCTTGACTATTCAATCGATAAATGTGTTGGGTGCAATCTTTGCCTGTACTGCCCTTGGGATGCAATTACGATTGGACCTGTTGCTGAAGCAGCTGCAGGAAGAATTGAAGGCGCGCCTCTCATTAATATTGATCCTGATCTATGTACATTCTGCGGGCTCTGTGACTCAGCATGCATATTTAGAGCCTTCGCTACAAAATACGAAGGCGAGCAATCAGTAAATGAATATAATCGTGTATCAGGAACACATGAGATTGACCACGAAAAGTGTGCTCCGTGCCTCCTATGCGCAAAAGTCTGTCCTACCAATGCTCTTGAAGTTAAGGTCGAAGTTGAGAAGAAGAAGAATCTAGTGACCTACAAGGAAGAACCACACGCAATTGGTAGCATCAAGTTGAATGAAGACAAATGCTCTTATTGCGGATTATGTGAGCTTCTATGTCCCGAAGTATTCACAATCTTCTGGTCTGATTCCGCAGAACCTCCTGAATTCAAACCTGCAGCAGCTATTAGAATGGAAGAGAAAGAATGTGACTACTGTAAGCTCTGCGAGAAGATATGTCCGGATGATGCTATAGAAGTCACATGCCTTGAAGCAAGTGCTCGTATTATTGAAGATCCAAAGATTTCTGGCAAGTTAAAGCAGAGTGATATTGCTTGTGTCAAATGTGGTCTTTGTGATCAAGTTTGTCCCTATGATGCAATCGAGGTTTCAAAGCCCTTCTCAGGAGAAGTTCAAATAAAGAAACTTGAGAAATGTGATCCGATTGGATGTCATAACTGCTTCAATATCTGTCCGGTAAAAGCGATTTATCCAACTGGAAAGGAAGATAAGATAGCAATACTTGATCATTGCGTTTATTGTGGTGCTTGTGCGAATTCTTGTCCATATGATGTTCTCGAAGTTGTGCGAGAAGGCTACAATGTTGAAATGCTAGAAGAAGCTCGAGAATGGGAACGAGGCAGGTCAATATTCTTCAATGAGGTGGTCGGAAAAGAGCATCCTCCTAGTGGACTGTTTGAGAGAAATATAATCCTACATGCTGAGGAAATTCAACCTGGCAACATGAAAGCGCTTAGTGCTTGGAAATCAATTGATGGCAAACGAAAAAGAGCTATGGCAATAGCAAAGAAACTAAGGACAATGCTTGACGATGATCCTCACCTCAGCCTTCAACTCGAAAGAGGTCGTGTCGATAAGGTAGTCGAGAAACTCACTCAAAAAGAAGATCTTCAAGAGAAGTGATCTTCTCTTTTGTGCGTAATGCGGTGATGGCAATGCCATGCAAGGTAGGAGGCGTTTCATCTTTTGGAATCGCTACTAATGCTAATGCCCAAGGACCATGTGGCATGACTGCGCACCCCTCGGGAGTCTTATCATCAACAGTAGTTCTGACAATGACTAGTCCATCAGGAGACTTTAGGCTCACATTGTCGCCTTCTTTTAAACTCAATCTATGCATGTCTGTCTGATTGAGATGCACTAATGCTGTTTCTGCGGCATATTCCGGTGAGGAAATATCTCTAGCATATTCTACATCTGTTTTGAATGATCTAACGATGATTAATTTCAACTCCACATGAGGGAACAGAAGGTCTCCAAGTGCCATATCATTGTTCTCCAGAATAGACTCTTCGAGAAATTTCGCATGATATGAAGTGTATATTACATTTCTGATTCCGCCTTTTTATTTTAAGCCACAATCACCATCCTTTTTTAGTCCAAAAAATGAGGTGCTATATTTCATGGTGATAGTCTTGAGAATTGCCGCAGTGTACGGAGATGTGTTTGCTGAACGAGTTATAGGGAATCTCATCAATTTCAAGTCATTCTGTGAGGGTTGTGAACCAGTCTGTGCTGAGTGTAGGAGCGGATATGGATCGTTTGTTGGTGATATTGTTGGAATCCATCCTACTGATCCTCCCTCTCCAACAATGATTGAAGACCCTCAAGAATTCATTCATAATCTGAATCTGACTCCTTGTGACTTACTCTTGATTGTTGCTGTCCACCATGACATCCTAGCAGCAGTTGATTTGCTGGTAGAAGCGACAGGAGCGAAAGCGGTCCTTGTGCCTATAGAGGATCCCACATGGGTGCCTCCTGGTTTGAGAGCACAAGTAAAAGAGACCTTGGATAATATTGGAATTGAATCAGCATTTCCTAAACCGTTTTGTACCCTTGAATTTGGTGCAGGTAAGCTGATTGATGAATTCATCACAAGGTACAGGGTTGGTAGCCCAATTCATTATGTTGACATGAATGGAGATGTGATTGCTGAAATAGGACCAGTGAGATCTGCTCCATGTGGGTGCACATGGTATGTCAGTCAAAAGATTAGGGGTAAGTCAATATCTGACACCGATGCCTTGTTTGACGAGATAGCGAAAGCGCATCATTCATATCCATGTACTGCGTCAATGGCAAAAGATAGGGAGATTGGGGATGCTCTCCTTCATATTGCTGGATACAATGCACGTTATGCAGTCTGTAATGCTATTGGCATCAAAGATTGCACGTTCTCCACCGACAAGCGCTGAGTGATGAATATGCCCGATGAGATATACGAGTACTGGATGGTTGTTGCGAAGGATCTTGCTGTGAGATTCAACATAGAACAGTTCGATACAAGCTCGGCTATGTGGAGCTGGGACAATTTCTCTGAAGATATTCAATCGCTTCGGGGAAGGTTAGGAATAGGTAACACATACGCTGAGATTCTTGGATTGAGATTGGATTTGGAAACTGGTGAAACATACGATGAGTTAATGGACAAGTCAGCGCATAGTAGTCGTCTAATACCGCATCTGTTCTATTATAGTAAAGCCAAAGATGTGGGAAAAAGTGGCGAATGGGTCAAGTTCAACACGCTTCGTGGATCTTGGGCGTGTAGATTTTCATTTGATGAAGAAGATGTGGGCAAACTAATCACAGCTTTCAATGAGAAACAGGACGAGATGTTTGCTGCAATCGAGAGATTGGGTGGAACACGCGTTGAATTTGGTGATGCCGCTTTTGAGGTATCGTTTCTTCCAAATGTAAAGGTGTTGCTGATTTTTGAGGAAGCCGATGAAGAATTCCCTGCTGATGTTAGGTTACTATATGATTCAAATTCTGTCTTCTATCTACCACATGAACTACTAGGGACTATCAGTTGGTTTCTTGCTGAGCGAGTGATGAAGGCGATCTAGAAGTTCCAAAAAGTGCATTTTACATTGAATATCAGTTCGAAAACGAAAGGTTCAACCCCATATTTGCCCTAGGGCTTTTAAGTCGGAATTTTCAGTAGTCAATGCTAAGTAAACCAGAGTCATGTTGCTGTAAGTCATGCTTCAGACACATAATCTGGTAGTCGTAAAAAGTTACAGAGGCGAGGAACAAAATGACTGAAAAAGTTTTGAAGACAGTCTGCGCTGGAGTAGGTTTTGTTGGTGGTGCAGCTCACGTTCCATCATTCCGTAAGGTGCCTAACTCTCAATTATATGGTCTTCTAGCTAGGAAGGGCAGAGACAGTGAGAAGTATGCTTTGGAACTAAAGGAGAAGATGGCGAGGAAAGACGATTTCGACCTCAAAATCTACTATGATTGGAGTGATGTCTGTAAAGACCCTGAAGTTGATGCTGTGTGTGTAGCTACCCCTACACCATTCCACTATCCAATGGGTAAAGAAGCCCTTCAGGGTGGTAAGCATGTCTATTTGGAGATGCCAATTGCACCAAAACTCAAGGATGCAGAAGAACTTGGAAAACTTGCTGAGAAGAAAGGTGTGGTTCTCATGCCAATCCTGAACTTCAGACGTTGTCCTGGTTATTTAAAGGCAAAAGAACTTCTTGATTCTGGTGCGATTGGAAAGCCTATCGCAATTACATTTAGAGAGTTTATTGCCGCCAAAGATTTAGCGGACCAATGGCCTCTAAGTGGATGGGCCTGGGATATTGAGAAAGCTGGAGGGTATCCAGATTACACATTATCAGTTTGGAGTCTTGATATGCTTCAGTGGTTCTTTAACAGTCCTCTAGAAAATGTACAGTGGACAGCAAACTACAAGCCTATTGAAGGAATTGATGATTTCAAAGGCTATCAAACCGTAGGAATAATGAAATTTACCAATGGAATAGTTGGCACCACAATGCTTGGATCATCTGTAGCAAAAGGTCTCGATCTAAGCAGATTTGAAATTTTTGGAAACAATGGAAAGACCATTCTTGTTGACTGGATTCCAAGTAAAAACCGAGAAGTCTTTGATGTGACCCTTTTTGGTGAGGGTGATGACAAGGAGAATTGGCAGGTAGAAGGACCTGGTCCACAAATCTGGGGACACAAACAGATGATTGCTCACTTCGTTCAAGCATGTTTGGGTAATGAAAAACCCGAGTTTGGCTACAAAGCTGCAATCGCAGCTCAAAAGTGGGCAGATAAGATTGTAACCGATCTTATGTAGAGCGATTAATGAAATGTAAAAGGGGGGTTATCCCCCTTGTCCTCTTTTTTCATCAGTAATGTCGTTTAATAACTAGACTGTAATGATTCAGTGAATCATAGTACTAAACTCTCATGTTTTATTGAAACAGCTCGTTATCTTCTTGATACCAGTCGTAGGAATATTGTGTCCAGTCATCTATTGGCAACTGGAAGATGCCTCTACAGTTCTGACAAATAACATTTCCATCATCCCGAAGATGGCTTTTATTGTACAAATAGACCGCTTTACAATATGGACATGGCGTTCTTCTTTTTCTGACCTCTCCCCATTCTCTTTCAGTTTCTATAGGTTCATGAGGATCAAATTGCTTCCCACAGTTCTGACAAACCCGTGTTGTAGTTCCCATACTTTTAGCTTTATCGTACACATAGGTGGCATTGCAGTAAGGGCATGTGTTTCCTCTATATGAGGTAGGAACTCGCTCAAATCGCCAGTTGTATTTTGTAGCAATATGACCTATATTTTGAATCAAATCTCTCATTTTTCTATCTGGAGAAGCATATCCTGTCCCGAAAGGTTCAATCCAAATCTGACAAATGATTTCTTTTTTGTCATGCTCCACAACGACACACAATAATGCTGAATCTGCAGACAAAGATGTTGAGAAGACCTCGATAAAGAATACTCCTATAGTCTTCTCACCAATATTCCAAATCCTCTTCCATATAATGTTCTTCTCTTCCTCTAATAGGAAAATGAAATCCTCCGCAGTTGGCGTGAAGATATTAAATTTGACCATCGAAACCTTCACTTGATTTCTCTTGTTTTGAAAGGTTATTACTCTAAGGGTTCATTTCCATTGATGAACAGATACCTGATTATCTATTATCTTAATATATGAGCCTCTCTCTCCCAACCAGCATCCTGCGTCTGCAACCTTTGTTTCTTGATTGACATACTGGGTGTGCCCATGACCTCTTATCAGAAATTCGTCCTCTTGAAGTCCTACTGTAAAACCCGCTGCTTGTCTTCGTACATGATGCACCTCATTTTGCAAATGCTGAGGTAAAGTAGGATTATTATCGAGCGTATCAAGAATTCGTTCCCATTCCTTGGCAAACTCATTGATTTCTCCTAATGATGTTGCATATCTGTTGGCGTTATCCTCAAAATTACTCACATTCTGAAGTAACTCCCATTCATAGCGCAACCCCCTTTTTTCGCTTTCCACATTTCCATTAAGAGGTCCCGCAAGTTTCTCCTCAAGAGCTACCTGAGTTTCATGAGAAATGTTTCTCACCATATTTTTCGTATTTTCTGGCAAGGTCTCAGCAAAGCGATAGACGATATTCCATACATCTGAAAGATCTTGGTCATCAACATCCACAAAGCACATAGCTTGACTAAATATCTCATAGAAACTTAATGCTGGCCAATAATCAATTTGGTGACCATGAATGAACTTCAACTTAAGTCCATCACTCACTATCTCCAGAGTTTCTGAAACTTGATCTAGTACACCAATAGATTTGGGGAGAGCTGATGAAGAATTCTGCTTCACGAGACCTAAAATTGCATAGTCGTGATTTCCAACCAAGTAAGACTTGTCTACATCTAGTCGACCAAGGTCTGCAAGAACATCTAAGTTCTGTGACAACACCTTTGAGTTAGTGTTTCTCCATAGATCAAGAATATCTCCTAAGAGGACAATGCGGGAAATATCATTCTGGTTAGGTTTCAAGAAGGCATTTATGAATTCGTAGAATCCCGATTTATTTGCCATCTGACTTCCTAAGTGCAAGTCCGCTACTACAATAATCAATCTTCACCCCTCAATGAATGTGTCCGTGTTCCATTCCATCATCAGGTAAGAAGAATCTAAAGAGTCGGACATACTCGATTCCTTTTAGTCCTGACACTTTGTTGGCAAGCACTTCAATTGACTTTTTATCACCTTTCAAAGTAATCACTTCCAAACAGTGGCTGCTGGAAATGTGCACATGCACTGTGGAAACTACATTGACATGTCCGTCATGTTGAACTCTGATTAGGTCCGCCATTAGTTTTGGTTTGTGTTGATATACAATGTTCAAGCTAGCCATCGTGCCCTCTTGCTTTGTTTCCCATTCATCCTGTGAGATATACTCTCTCATAGCGTCTCGAATTGCTTCCGACCTTCCAATGTAGCCTTTCTTCTGCACTAGTTTGTCGAATTTTTCTAGCAAATCCTCTGGAACTGATACTCCGAATCTCTTGAGAAACATGACACGAATCACCTATAATAGTAACACGATTTCACTAGAAGTAACACACTTAAATGATTCTGACGTTACTTTATCATCTAAAAAGGAGATTGATGAAAGGAATATGCACGTACCAGATGGCATAGTGCCAATATGGCTTCAAATCATGCTACTGGTAGTTAGTGCATTGATGATGGTCACTGCATACGAAAGAATCAAAGCACGATTTGATGAGCGTTTAGTTCCTTATATGGGTGTACTAGCGGCGGTCATTTTTGCAGCTCAACTCGTAAACTTCCCTGTACCTCCATTTTCAAGTGGCCACTTGGTCGGATCCACTCTTTTGGCTGTCATGCTCGAACCTTGGCCTGCAATGATGATAATGGCTCTTGTTCTGTTTGTACAAGCCCTATATGGCGATGGAGGCATTTTGACTTATGGCTTGAACCTATTCAATATGGGCGTGTTCTCTGTCCTTTTGGGATATGGGTTAGCTCATGTCATATTCAGAACAACTAAGAAAGTCATGTCAAAGGAGAAGGCAATACTTGTTTCAGCGAGTTTAGCAGCATTTATTGTAACCATTTCTGCTGCTTTTGTTCTTGGGCTTGAGCTTTTCACAGTGGCTGGATTTGGAATTGAAGCACTTTTTGCTATCACCGGAGTACATGTCATAATTGGATTTGGCGAGGCAATTCTAACCACAATTATCCTCCTGTACTTCGTGAAGGCAAGCCCCCATCTAGTTACCTTCCAACGGGATAAAGATGAAGTTGATCGAACAGATAAGTTAGAAGATGATCAAAAAGTCACAAATCAACGACAACTCCTGAAACAAACAATTCCTGTCGTTGTTGCTTCAATTATCATTACAGCTGTTGTTGTTCTTGCTGGTTTAGCATCTGAGAATCCTGATGGGTTTGAGTGGGCACTCTTTGTATTTGCAGGTGTAACGGAACCAGAACATGGTTTTGAGGGTATTTTTGCAACTCTCGGTGAGGGTCAGTTCCTAGATGTTTTCCTTGGTTCATTGGGCATTTTGTTAGCTCTATGCTTAGGCTTCATGGTATTTCGGAGGACCAAGAAGGAACGCTCCCATGAACATACTGACAAGTTCCTGCTACCTTTTAATGAGGGGAAGGAATCTAATCGGATGTTCTCACCAACAGGAATGATTATCTCAGCAATTGCTCTAGCTGTAATAATCTCTCTTCAAAATCAGCTATCTATTGTGTTGACAATCATTGGGGTGGTTCTTGTAGCTGGCTGGTTCTCAGGAACTCGCTGGAGAAGTGTTATTTCTTTAGCGGCAAAATTTGAGATCATTATCCTCTTTTGGGTGTTCTTTGAACCTTTCCTTTATGGTAGCACAGTGATACTGACCGTTAGCACACCTTGGGGAATAATCAATGCATATTCTGAAGGCGTCTACCTCGGACTACTACTAGGTTCTAGGATGTTTGCAATACTCCTCACATTCCTTGCAACCTTATCTCACATGAAACTTGTTGAGTTTATCGAAGCTTTGCGCACTCTAAGGATTCCTGCATCGATACTCGGGTCTCTCATGATCATGTTCAGATACATCCCACTATTCATGGAGGAGCGCTCTCGCATGCATGATGCTCAACTCTTACGAGGATATAGTAGCGGAAAGCGCTTTGAACGGGTAAAATCCATGGGGTATCTTGTTGGGACCAGCATTAATCGTTCATTTGACAGAAGTGCTACAGTCTACGAGGCGATGAGCCTTCGAGGATTTGGGAAGGGCACGATGGTGTCAGGAAGTGGTTTCAAACGCTCAGATATTCTTCTCCCGATCATACTGATTCTCTTAGTTCTAAGTCTACCTTTCCTAGTTTCAATTGTTTTGGAGGTCCTATCATTATGACATGTGCGATTGATGTTGATCATGTATTTTTCAAATATGATGAGTTCAAAATGGAAGACATCAACTTCCAACTACATGTTGGTGAACAGAAAGCCCTTGCTGGTTTGAATGGGTCTGGAAAAACCACGTTGTTCAAGCTGCTTCTTGGACTGCTTGAGCCTGACTCGGGTGATATCTACATCTTTGACAAGAAGCTCACAAAAGATACACTTTGGGAAATCAGGCAGGATGTTGGTTTTCTGTTTCAAAATCCTGATGACCAGCTATTTGCACCAACTGTATGGGAGGATGTTGCTTTTGGTCCGCGTAATTTAGGATTATCAAAAGAAGAAGTCGAGGATAGGGTGGAGTGGGCACTCGAAAGAGTTGGCATGTCTAAGTATGTGAACCGACCGGTAAATCAGATAAGTCACGGGCAAGCAAAACGAGTTGCACTTGCTGGAATCATTGCGATGAGACCAAGCATCTTGATTCTTGATGAACCCTTTTCGGGACTTGACTTTAAGATGGTTACAAATATGATCGACATCATCCAGAAATTAAGACAGGAAGGTGCTAGTATACTCTTTACAACTCACAATAGTTTCTACATCGAAACTTGGTCAGACTCGGTTGCTGTGATAAAGGACGGTCGTATTGTTTACGATGGACCTACAAAAGAGGCAATGAGTAGTAAAGCTGTGTTTGAAAATATTGGCGATTGGGGTCAACTGAGAGAACAGATCATGTCTGTCAGAAGTTCCCTTCTAGAATGAGTTCGATATGGTTAAAAGGCACTTTCCAAGAACTCCAATTTGAAAGCGGAGGTTGCCAAGCCAGGTCAAAGGCGTAGGGTTCAGATCCCTATTTCGTAGGAATTCGCGAGTTCGAATCTCGCCCTCCGCACCACCTATTTTTCATGTTGCTTGTACTGTACTCGTTAGCCCTTCTTCAATCTCGCGTGTAGTTCTAGTGTATTCCCGATATTTTCTCCAATGTCTTAATCCAGCAAATAGACCCAGTATAGCCTCGGTGAATGCTGCAATTGAAAAATACACACATTCGGTGCGGATTGCCTCAGCACTAATACTGAGTAGGAACCACAAAGATGATAGAATTATCCCAAAGATGACAAATAAAATAGACCGCGAGAAAATTTCTTGACTTCGTTCTAGAGATGGTTTTGTGGCAAGAGCATCACATAGAATTACTCCAACAACAGCCGTCAATAGTAGAAGTACAAAGAGCATAACTATTTCAAACATACCATCTTCAACCCACGATTATTAGACTATGGTTCATTCATCCTTATCAAATCTCGCCCTCCGCACCACCATCACTTTCTAACTCAATCATTGCTTCGCTTCCAATTCCAATGAAGCAATCCAAATCCTACAACAAGACAGAATACACCAAATGCAAGAAGCTCCAACAACTGTTGAAAATCTGATGTTTCAGATGTAAAGAGTGTATATAGAGAAGAAGGAATAAGGATAATCCCAATTAAACAGCAAATAGAACCCGTTGCAGGAGTAGCTGAATCAGTACCGTGTTTTGTAAAATCGAGCTTCAAATCTCGCCCTCCGCACCATCCTTTCGCTCTAATTTAATTTGCAGCACTATGAAAATTTAAAACCCAGACTTTAAATTTGTCATTTCAGGGTATGCTCTCTTCCTGAGGGAGGATGAACATGGTTTCTATCCTTTCTACTCCCTCGAGCTTTTCGAGTTCTCCAGTGATAAAACGCGCAAGCTTTGAGATATCCTTCACCTGTATCATTAAGATGAAGTTGGCTGGTCCTGATGTCCTAAGAACATTAGATATTTCGCTATACTTGCTGAGTTTCCAATAGATTCTGTCTGACTCTCCGGGTTGACAGGTGATTAACGCGATGACTTGTACTTCAAATCCTAATTTCCTGTGATTGAGCTCGAGAGTATATTTCTTAATTACTCCAATTTTGACCAAACGTTCCATTCTGTTTCTTATAGAACTAGGACTGAGGTTTACAACAGCTGCAATATCTCTTAGAGAACTCCGGGCATTCTCTGAGAGTATCTCAATTATTTTTAGGTCGTTTTCATCAATTTTCTCTATTGACTCCATCTAGAACATCCCTGCTTGAAAGAATGCTCTAGGTCTTGACCCTAGTAATAACGCGGGTTCCCATTACATCCCAGACTTCAACTGCAACATTCAACTCAATCTTCGATATAATCTCTTGATCATTTGGCTTTGGAACTTCATAGGTTTCGAATGTTTCACTATCCATAAGACTGTAAGTTTCGCCCATATCTGCTATAACTGTTGCACTAGTCTTCTCAATGAGTGGGACATCCACCATCCGGTCTGCTGGCATGATAACATTACGCTTTCGATTATCAAAGAAACCGATCGCTACAATGTTTGCCTTGGCTGCGCCATGCTTGCCAGGCTTTGATTTTTCAACTGACACAACTTTGCAAGGTTCTCCATCTATCAGAAAGTAGCTTCC